>CAIWZS010000238.1 GCA_903917235.1 uncultured Planctomycetaceae bacterium
GCGGTCTCGCGCTTGCATGGACAGTTGCGTTCCCGCACGCACCCAACACGCCGATCGGGGGTGCGTGCTCGCCGCCGGCGGATTTCGACGGTGGAGATCCTGTCCGCGTGGTTCGTCCAGCGGTGCAGTCGAAGATTCACTGGCGGCTGCGCGCGACCCCCGCTCGGCTCCGCCTTTTCTGCAACCCCGTGCGCACGACGTTCCTGCCTTCGAGTGGCGCACGCCTCCAGGCGTGCGAATGCGTTTTCGCTTCGGAGCGGGCGGCTGCGCTCCTCCACTGGCTCGTCTGAGGTGACCCTTCCATGATGCTCCGTGCCTTGGCCGCGTGTCTCGCCTTCGTCGTCGCCTGCCCCGCTGCTTTCGCGGCCGACGCGGCGCGGCGGCCGAACATCGTCTTCTTCCTCTGCGACGACCTCGGCAGCGGCGATCTCTCGTGCCTCGGCTCGCAGCATGTCCGCACGCCGCACATCGACGCGCTCTTTGCGCGAGGCATGCGGCTCTCGCGGCACTGGTCCGGCTGCGCGGTGTGTGCGCCGAGCCGCTGCGTACTCATGACGGGCATGCATCCCGGCCATGCCGTCGTACGCAGCAACCGCGAGGTCAAGCCGGAAGGGCAGGCACCGATGCCGGAGGGCACGGTCACGCTCGCGGGAATCCTCCGCGACGCGGGGTATGCGACGGGCGGCTTCGGGAAGTGGGGCCTGGGTGCGCCGGAGAGCGCGAGCGATCCGGTCGCCTGCGGCTTCGACCTCTTCTTCGGCTACAACTGCCAGCGCGAGGCGCACTCGTTCTATCCCGATCACCTCTGGCGCAACCGCGAGCGGGTGCCGATCGACAATGCATCGCTGGCCGGCTCGGGTCCGGTTCAGCGGGCAGGCACGGTGGCGGCGGCCCCGCCTCCGGGGCCGGAGGCGTTCCTGCCGTTCGCGGGCCGACACTACTCCGCCGACATGATCGCCACGGAGCAGTTGGCCTTCGTGCGGGCGCATGCCGACCGCCCGTTCTTTCTCTACGTTCCCACGACCGTGCCGCACCTCGCGCTCCAGGTGCCGGAGGATGAGCCGTCGCTCGTGGATTACGAGCGGCATTTCGGCGACGAGGAGCCCTATCTCGGTGGCAGGGGCTACGTCCCGTGCCGCCGACCGCTCGCCACCTACGCGGCGATGATCACGCGGATGGATCGCGAGGTCGGCCGGCTCGTGGCACTGCTCGACGAGCTCGGACTCACCGACGACACGATCTTCGTCTTCTCGAGCGACAACGGCGCCACGGCACCCGGCACCGGTGGAATCGACACGGCGCGGCTGGCGAGCAACGGGCCGCTTCGCGACTGGAAGGGCTCGCCCTACGAGGGCGGCATGCGGGTGCCGACGGCGATCGCCTGGCCCGGCCGAATCGCCGCGGGCCGTACGAGCGAAGTCCCCTCTGGATTCGAGGACTGGCTGCCCACGCTCCTGGACCTCGCCGGCCTCGGCGAGCGGGTGCCATCGGCCATCGACGGCCGCAGCCTCGCGGCCGGGCTCACCGGTGCGGGTGAGTTTCCGACCGATCGGCCGCTCTATCGGGAACTCACCGAGGCGAAGTGGCAGGCCGCGGTCGAGGGTCGTTGGAAGGCGGTGCGGCGTGGGAAGGGAGGGCGGAAGGGTCCGAGTGCCGAGTCGCTGCCCACGGAGATCTACGACCTCGTCGCCGATCCCGGCGAGTCGCGCGACGTGGCCGCCGATCATCCCGACGTCGTCTCCCGCATGGAGGCGATCCTCGACCGGGAGCACGTGCCCGATCCCGTGTGGCCGCTGCCGTTCGCCGACGCGCGGGCGACGGCGGCCCGCCACGCCGTGGAGCCGCGCGGCGACACGGCGAAGCCCGCCCGGCGCCCCAACATCCTCTTCATCCTGGTCGACGACCAGTCGCCGCACGACTTCCGCTTCTACGATCCCGCCTCCACGCTCCGCGCGCCGGTGATCGAACGGCTCGCGGCCGAGGGGATGGTCCTCGACGCCGCCTACCACATGGGGTCGTTCTCGGGCGCGGTCTGCACGCCGAGCCGCCACATGATCATGTGCGGCCGCTCGGTGTGGCACCTGCCGATCGGCCCCGGCACGCCGCGGCGTGCGAAGGGACAGCCGGCCACGCCGTACGTCGCACCGCACTGCCCGCCGGACATCGTCGACTTCACGCTGCCGGCCGTCTTCAACCGGGCCGGCTACTCCACGATGCGCACCTGCAAGACCGGCAACAGCTACGAGGGGGCCAACCGGCTCTTCACCGTGCGGCACGACGCGGAGAAGCGCGGCGGCGGCGCCGAGACCGGCAGTGCCTGGCACGCCGACCGCGTGCTCGAGTATCTCGCCGAGCGGCAGCGGTCCGGGGACGAAAAACCGTTCCTCATCTACTTCGGCTTCTCGCATCCGCACGACACGCGGGATGGCACCCCCGACCTGCTCGCCCGCTATGGGGCCGTGAACCACGCCGACGAGGCGGCGTTTCCGCCCGCCGACCCGCGGCAGCCGCCGCTGCCGGCCAACTGGCTCCCGCGGCATCCTTTCGACAACACGCACCTCGACGTGCGCGACGAGGTGTCGGTCAGCGGCGTGTGGAAGCGGCGCGACGAACGGACGATCCGCAACGAACTCGGCCGCGAGTTCGCCTGCGCCGAGAACATCGACGTGCAGATCGGCCGCGTGCTCGAGCGGCTCGCCGCGCTCGGCGAGCTCGACAACACCTGGATCTTCTACACCTCCGACCACGGCATCGCGATCGGCCGCCACGGGTTGCAGGGCAAGCAGAATCTCTACGAACACACCTGGCGCGTGCCCTTCATCGTGAAGGGGCCGGGCGTGAGGCCGGGCAGCCGCGCCCCGGGCAACGTCTACCTCGGCGACACGCTCGCGACGCTCTGCGACATCTGCGGCATCGAAAGCCCCGCCACGAACGAGGGCACGAGCTTCCTGCCCGTCCTGCGGGGCCAGAAACCGGCCGTACGCGACGTGCTCTACGGCGTCTACTCGGGCGGCGCGAGCCCCGGCATGCGCGCGGTGCGGCGGGGCGACTGGAAGCTCGTCAAGTACGAGTCGCCGCAGGGCGGGCTCCACACGCAGCTCTTCAACCTTCGCGACAATCCGCTCGAGCTCCTCGCCGAGCATCACGCCACGGGGGTGCGCGAGGCGACCGGGGCCGCGCCGACCCCGACGCAGACGAACCTTGCCGATGCGTCGGAGCATGCGGCGGTGCGGACGGAGATGGAGTCGCTCCTGCTCGCCGAGATGCGGCGGCTCGACGATCCGTATCGGTTCAGCGATCAGCCGGAGCCGCCCCGGGGGCGATAGAGAAGATGGACCGATTCCCGTCACGATCTCCCCGTCGACCCTCCGTCGGCTGGATTCCCTGCCAGTGCGCGGCCATGCGCGGCATGATTCGCAGCAGAGTGATGGCCCTGCGGGTCGTGGTGGCGGCCGTGGCTGCGTGGTCGGCGCTCCCGCACGCGGGGCCCGCATGGGCCGCCGATACGGCGCTCGTCGTGCAGAAGCGGTCGCGGGTGGAGCAGGACGGCGGGTGGGTGGTGCGGGAGACGACGGAGACCTGGGACCCGCATGCGACGGCGATCATCGTGTGCGAC
>CAIWZS010000239.1 GCA_903917235.1 uncultured Planctomycetaceae bacterium
CGGCCGGGGGGCGCGCGCCGAGCCCTGCGCGCGCGGGCTGGACGCCGGCCACCTCCACCCGCGCCGGCCCCGCGAAGCCCGGCCGGCGGAACTCCGCCGCCCGGGACAGCGCGATCGGCAGCGCGACCGTGGCGCCGCGCCGCGCCGTCGCCTCCGCCGGTGCGGTGAGCTTCATGATCGCCCCCACCGGCAGCATCCCCAGCCGCAGTTCCTGGCGGGCCAGCAGCGTCCGCACGCGCCCGGAAGGGTCGGCCACCTCGACGGCGCCGTTGACGATGAACCGGCTGGTGCGCGTGGTCTCCATCCATTCCGGGAGGAAGACCGGATACTCGCAGTGGGCCTCGCCCGCCGGCACGATCATCTCCACGCCGTCCATCCCCTGCCGGTGGCGCTGCTGCTTGGCCGTCGGCTCGAGCCGCACCGGCCCCTGGAATCCCTCCAGGCGCTCGATGGCCAGCCCGCCGCGGAAGGTCGAGCCGCGCGGCACCTTGCGCACGTCGTCGAGGCCGTCGGGCACGATCTTCACGCGTGGCTTCATCGTGGGTGCCACCGCGACCCGGCGCTCGTGGCGGATCGCGCGGCCGTCGGCCGCGGTCCCGGTGAGCACGAGCGTGGCGAGCGTCGCGCCCGAGCCGGCGTCGCCGGCCGCGGTCACCTCGAGGCTCCCCTCGGCCGCGCCGGCCGCGATCTCCCCCGCGGCGGCCGTGAGCCCCGCCGGCAGCCCGTGGATCTCCGCCGCCACCGGCGCCGCGAATCCGCCGCCGCGGAGGATCGGCAGGGGCAGCTTCGCCGTTCCCCCCAGCGGCACCGCGAGCAGGCCCGGCAGCGCCGCGCCCGGCTCGAACGACTCGCCGTCGGGTTCCACCACGAGCCTCCAGGCCGCCGGCCCGGGCGCCGCCGAGGCCAGATCGCGGCCGCCGACGACGATCCGGTGCGGGCCGGGGGCCGTGACGGAGAGCGTGGCGAGCGGATCGAGCGCGCCTGCGCTGTCGTCGGCCGCCGCCACCTCGCGGCCGTCGGGGGCGAGGATCGAGAGTTCGAGATCCAGCGGCCGGGTGGCGCAGGTCGGGCGTGCCGTCACGCGCCACGCGCCGGCGGGCAATGCGACGACCACCTCCCGCGCGGCGCCCTCCTCGAGGCGGCCGCTGACCGCCACCGGCGCCACGAGCGCCGCGGCGTCGCCGGCGCTCCTCTCGGGGATGGCGCTGGTGGGGATCGAGAGCACCGCCGGGCCGGCCGGCGTGGCGAGCGTCTCCTCGTGCACCGGTCCGGCGCCGACGGCCAGATCGCGCTCGATCGACTCGAGCACCGCGCTTCCGCTAGCCAGTCCCACGCCGACGACCGTGACGCGGCACGGCCCGTCGCGCGCGACGGCCGCCGGGAAGGTGGCCAGCACGCGCGGCCCGCTGGCGAGCTCGATGCGGTACACCGCCGCGCGGTCGCCGGCATGGTCGATGTCGTGGATGGCGAGGTCGTAGGTCTCGCCGGCGCGGCCCGGGAAACTGGCGGCGAGGTCGCGCCCCGCGGTGTCGGCGACGTCGAGCACGACGGCGCCGCCGGCGTCGGTGACGCGCAGCTGCGGCTGCAGCGCCGACTGCACGCGCCGCGCGACGACGTCCACCCACACCGGCCCGTCGGCGGGAACGGTGAAACGGTAGCGGTCGATCTCCTCGTGGCGCGCGATGCGGCCGTCGACCACCAGCGGCAGGCCGGGCAGCGTCTGCACCTCGGCCCCGGCCCGCGCCTCGCGCACGGCCGGATGCCGGGAGACGTGGAACGCGCCCGGGGGCGACGCCCCGTTGGCGTTGGCGACCTGGAAGCGGTGGATGCCGGGGGCCAGATCGGCGGGAAGCGCGAGCCGGGCCGGAAACTCGCGCGGGCAGGGGCGGTCATTGGCCCGGGCCTTGAAGCCGAAGAGGTGGGGCGGATCGGGGATGAGGACGCGCGTCGGGGCCCCGGTGATCGCGAGCGTCACGCCGGGGTCATGGGGGAGGATCTCCACGTCGCTCGTCCAGTCGTAGCCGCCGAGGACGACGTCGATCGCCTCCCCGGCCCGGCCCCCGGCGGGGAAGACATACCCGATCTCGGGCGGGAGTTCGGCCCGGGCCGGCGCGGTGATCGCGGCCAAGGACAAGGGACCTGCGAGGAGCCTCGAGATGCGGCGCGAAGCGCTCCTGACGCGGGAACGGGTTTTCCCGTCCGCCCGCCGATGCTGAGTGCCCGAACCCGGTGTCGCTGCCATTCTTCCGCCCCTCGCGCCGCAGCGGGGCATCCCCCACCGCACCCGAGGATACCCGGGCGACACGCAGGGTTCGTGAAGAGGGAGCGACGCGGCGACGATCCCGCGACCTCCGCGGCGCGGCGATGCTCCGGCGCGTGGATCGCAGCCACGCCCCAGCCAGTCGCCCCGGGCCGGGCGTTTTGCGAGGCAGTCACGGCCCTGCGACGAGGTCGTAGATGAACCGACCGGCAGCGTTGCGGCTGCGCACAAGCGAGAACGTGCAGCCGAACACTGTCGAGCGGCAGGGCCCGTCGGGGGTGACGTCGGCCACGTAGCCCGACGGTTGCCAGCGGTTGATCGTGAACTCCACGGCGGCCCGCCGGGCATCGATGAGCCAAAATTCCTGCACACCCGCCGCATGGTAGGAAGCCGGCAACCGCTGGGTGTCTTTCCTCATCGAGGAGTCACTGACGATCTCGACGATCAGGTCGGGGGCACCTTCGAGTTCGACGAAGCGGTCGGGCTTGCCCCCCGCAGCAGGCACAAGCCGCACCCGGCCCGCTTCAATGGCTTCATCGGATACGGCCACGACGTCGGGCTCGACCGACAGATTGCCCGCTTCGGACGAGACGCGGGTCTCGCCAGAGAAGAGATGGATACCGCGAGCGCTTGCCAGCGGCCACAGCCGGGCGATCAGGGCCGTTTTGAGCGTGCCGTGCGTGAAGATGTCCTCCGGCGACATTTCAACCTCGATGTGGGACGCCACCCAATCGATCCGGCCAGTCGTCGGAAAATCATCGGAGAGAGCCCAACGGCGAAAGGCCGCGAGCGAGGCGAGGTCGCCGGGAATGAGGCACTGGTCATCGACGAGCACGGTGGCCATGGATCGATTCCGATGGGCAAGACTCGCCAAGTCAACGAACGACGGCCTTCTGAAATTTTGTACATGCGTCGAAAAGCAAGGTCAAGCCGCGGTCGGGAGAGCAATCAGAGGGATCTCCCGATCGCTTTTCCAGATTCGGTGGCTACCAGCTTTTCCGATGCGCACGCGATCTTTCGCCCCAGCCAGTCGCCCCGGGCCGGGCACCTGACATACCCGGCCCGGGGATGGACTGTCAGCGAAGACCACACGGCCGCTCCGGAAGCGGCCGAGCGTCAGCCGATCACGCGGCGGCGTTTCCGTTCGGCGAGGCCGAGGGCCCCGAGGACCAGCGACAGCACGCTGCCGCACGACGCCGGGTCGATCTCCGGCACGGCGGCGGCGGTGGCGTCGAACTCGAGGAGGAAGGGACCGTAGTTGGAGAGGCCCCACGTGGCGCCCTGATTCGACGAATTCGCGACGACGCCCCCGAAGGTCCCGCCGTACGGATAGCTCCACACGCCGGTGGCGGCGACGGCATCGGCATAGTTGAAGTTGTAATCCGGGTTGCCGGACGACACGCCGAAGACGAGCCAGTATCGCGAGGACGGATCGAGGCTGATACCGGCTGTCGTGTACGTATACAACTGCTGCAGGACCGGCTTGTCGGTGCCACTCAGATGTCCGACCAACGCCCCGGGAGTACGACTGGCGCCGCTGCCGGTGCTGTCGTAGACATCGAGGAAGAAGTTCCCCGTGTTGAAATTGTTGTTCCCCCCGTCGGAACTCACGGTCACGGAGTTCAGGGTCCATGCCTGGGCGTTGGTATCGAAGCTCTGCGCGAACCAGGACCCCGACTGGACGTAATCCGTCGAGCTGACCGTCGCCGTCAGGTTCGAGAGGACGACTTCCGCGTCGGCGGTCTTCGCGACCGCAATCGTCCCCACCGCCACGGCCATCGTTGCCAGGCCGCGCAGCCCGTCCTTCATCGTGAAACGCTTCATGCTCGATTCCTTCTGGAGTCGGAAAACCTCTCGGGGCCGATGCACACGCACCGCCCTCTTCAGAGAGGTAGCCGTACCCACGCCGAAATCTTCAGGCGACCGATTCCGGAATCACGCGGATCGCCCCGAGCCCCCGCGGCGCCGAGGGCGGCACGCTGGCGTCAATGCCCGGCCGAAAGGGGGGGGCGGCTGCCGAGTCGCTGCCGTGACCGCCGTCCCGCACGCGTTCCTTGCCTCGCCATGGCTGCCTGCCGGATAACGTGGGCGGGACTCAGGCCGCACGGACGAGGCTTTCGATGCGCGGTACCTCCACGACGCGGATCTCGCTCCTCGAGGCCCTCGGCGACCAGCGCGGCGACGACGAGGCCTGGGGGGAGTTCGTGCGCGTCTACGGCCCGGCCGTGGTCGACTGGTGCCGGGCCCGCCGCCTCCAGCACCACGACGCCCTCGACGTCACGCAGGAGGTACTCCTGCGCTTCTGGCGGGCGTCGAAACAGTTCCGCTACGACCCCCGCGGCCGGTTCCGCAGTTATCTCGAGCAGGTCGCCCGCTCGGCGCTCGTCCGCTGGGCGGAGCAGGCGGGCGAGCCGCACGACCAGGCCACGCGCTCGCTCCTGGAATCGTTCCCCGACAGGGAGGACCTCCTTACCCGGCTCAGCGAGGCCTACGACACCGAACTCCTCGCCATCGCCATGGCCGAGGTGAAGTCGCGCGTCAAGCCGCGCACCTGGCGGGCCTTCGAGCTGCTGGCGATCGACAGGCAGAGCGGGGCCGAAGTCGCCGCCGCGCTCGGCATGGAGGCGGGCACGGCCTACGTCGCCCGCTGGAACGTGCAGCGGATGATCCGCGCGACGATGCTGCGGCTCGAAGGAGGCGTGGGCGGCGCGGACACGATCGACGCTCCCACCGCGGCTGCCCACGAGGCGCCGAGGTCACGGGCATGACGTTGCCGGAAGCCTGCCCCGATCGGGCGACACTCGAGAAGCTGCTCGACGATCTTCTCCCCGCCGCCGACCGCGCGGCGATCCTCGAGCATCTGGAGCGTTGCCCGGCCTGCGCGTTCCGCGAGGAGATCGACGCCCCCTGGAGCCTCGAGTGCCTCGCCGCGCGGACACCCTCCGACGAGCGGACACGGGACGCCTTGGCGGAGATCGGTGCCCGCGTGCCCGAGGCCGGGGTCATGCCCGCCGACCGCGCCGATCCGCCGATCCCGACCATCCCCGGGCTGGTCGATCTCGAACGCGTCGCCCGCGGCGGGATGGGGATCGTCTACCGGGCCCGCGATCCGGCGCTCGAGAGGCTCGTGGCGGTGAAGGTGCTCGCGCGGCCGTGGGGGATCTCGGCCGACGATCGGGCCCGCGCCGAGCGGGAAGCGCTGCTGCTGGCCCGGCTCGATCACGCCAACGTCGTCCGCATCCTCGCCGCCGGCACCGCCGAAGGCCTCCCCTACCTCGTCATGGAATGGGTCTCCGGGGAGACGCTCGGGCGTCGGATCGAGCGCGGCACGCTCCCGCCTCGAGAGGCGGCCCGGATCGGCCGCGATCTCGCCCGGGCCCTCGAAGCGATCCACCTTCTCGGGATCGTCCACCGCGACATCAAGCCGGAAAATGTCCTCCTCGCCCCGGGCCCGATGCCGCCCGATCCCTGCATCCCGAAGCTCGCCGACTTCGGCCTCGCGCGCCCCGACGAACCAGACGGCCACCTCACGCAGGAGGCCGCCGTGATGGGGACGCCGAGCTACATGGCCCCGGAACAGACCGGCCTCGATCCCCTCTTGGGCCCGGTCGGGCCGGCCACCGACATCCACGCCATCGGCGGCACGCTCTTGGCGATGCTCACCGGAAAGCCCCCCTACGCCGCCGCGACCGCCGCCGACTCCCTGAAGCGCGCGGCCACCGGCGCGACCGCTCCGGCCCATGTCTCCATGCCCGGCGTGCCGCTCGATCTGCGGACCATCGTGGAGAAGTGCCTGGAGCGCGAGCCGGTGCGGCGATATCCCTCGGCCCGCGATCTCGCCGACGATCTCGACCGCTTTCTCGACCACCGCACGATCCGCGCCCGGCGCCCCTCGCTTCCCGAGCGCGTCGCCAAATGGGCCCGGCGCAAACCGCTGGCGGCGGGCACCAGCGCCGTCGCCCTCGTCGCGGCCATCGCGGCCATCGCCGGCACCGCCTACCACGTCGTC
>CAIWZS010000240.1 GCA_903917235.1 uncultured Planctomycetaceae bacterium
GACACGACGCCTCCGCCGGCACCGCGTCGCGTGCGGCTCCGGGCCGATGCGGCGGGCAAGACGGCGCTCGTCTGGGAGGCCGAGGCCGATCCCGAGAGCGGCCTGGCCGGGTTCGTGGTCGAGCGGGACGGCACGACCCTCGCGAAGGTTCCCGAGCAGCCGGTCAACCCGTTCGGCCGGCCGTTGTTCCAAAACCTCCAGTACAGCGACACGCCGACCCAGCCCCTCGTCGAGCCGCGGTTCGTGGACTCGTCCGCGACGCCCGGCATGAAGCACGTCTACCGCGTGCGCGCGGTCAACACGACGGGCCTCGAGTCACCGCCGAGCGAGCCGGCGGCGGTGAGTCCGTGAGCGTCGCGTCCGGGTTTCAGCCTTGTCGGTCCGTGGTGGAACGCGATATTGAGACGGCGCTCGCGGGCGGTCCGCGGCGACGAATTCGGCCTCACTCCGCCCGCATCCGGCGGGCGACCGAGCGACGACACCGCGTGGTCCACGCCGCATGATTCTCCTCCTCGGTGGATCCGGGTACGTGGGCTCGGCGTTCCGCGACCTGCTCGCGCGCGGCGGTGTCGAGCACCGGAGCGTCTCCCGTCGCGAGTGCGACTACACGCGGGTGGAGCCGCTCGCCGCGCTCATCCGGGACGCGAAGGCCACCTTTCTCATCAACGCGGCCGGCTACACCGGCAAGCCGAACGTGGATGCCTGTGAACGTGACAAGGCGGCGTGCCTGGCGGGGAACGCGGTGCTGCCGGGGGTGATTCGCGAGGCCTGCGAACGGACGAGCCTGCCCTGGGGACACGTGTCGAGCGGGTGCATCTACACGGGTGCCCGCGACGACGGCGGCGGCTTCACCGAGGATGACCCTCCCAACTTCTCCTTCCGCACCGACAACTGCTCCTTCTATTCGGGCACGAAGGCGCTGGGCGAGGAGTGCCTGGCGGGCGCGAGGGACGTCTTCCTGTGGCGCCTGCGGATCCCATTCGACCACGTCGACTCTCCGCGCAACTACCTCTCCAAACTGCAGCGCTACCGCCGGCTGCTCGACGCCCGCAACTCGATCTCCCACCTCGGGGAGTTCGTCGCTGCGGCCTGGGCCTGCTGGGAGCGGCGCGTGCCCTTCGGCACCTACAACGTGACGAACACCGGCTCCGTGACGACGCGCGAGGTCGTCGCGCTCATCCGGCAGCGGCTCCTGCCGGACCATGCGTTCGACTTCTTCGAGTCGGAAGAGGAGTTTCTGAGGATCGCGGCACAGACGCCCCGTTCGAACTGCGTGATGGACAACTCGAAACTGCGGGCGACGGGCGTGCCGATCTCGGAGGTGCACGACGCCGTCGAGCGGGCGCTCGCCGCGTGGCGGAGCGCATGACCGGCGACGCGCCGGGACGACACCCGGGGGAGGCGAGCATGACGGGCGTGAGGGGCGCGACGGGAATCAGGGGGATCATCCTGGCCGGCGGGTCGGGCACCAGGCTCCACCCGATCACGCGAAGCGTTTCGAAGCAGCTGCTGCCGGTCTACGACAAGCCGATGGTCTACTATCCGCTCTCCACGCTCATGCTGGCGGGCATCCGCGACATCCTGCTCATATCCACGCCCCACGACCTGCCCTCCTTCGAGCGACTGCTCGGCGACGGCTCGCAGTGGGGCCTGCGGCTCGTCTATGCGGAGCAGCCGGAGCCGAAGGGCCTGGCCCAGGCCTTCGTCATCGGCGCCGACTTCATCGGCCGCGATCGCGCGGCGCTTGTGCTCGGGGACAACATCTTCTACGGCCAGGGCTTCACGCGGATCCTCGCCACCGCCGCCGCCCGAGAGCGTGGCGCCACCGTCTTCGGCTACCACGTCACCGATCCCGAGCGCTACGGCGTGGTCGAGTTCGACGCCGGGGGGCGCGTCGTATCGATCGAGGAGAAGCCGAAGCACCCCAAGTCGAGCTTCGCCGTGCCCGGGCTCTACTTCTACGACAACCGCGTCGTGGAGATCGCCTCCGGACTGAAGCCCTCGGCCCGCGGGGAGCTGGAGATCACCGACGTCAATCGCATCTATCTCGAACGCGGAGACCTGCGGGTGGAGCTCTTCTCGCGAGGCTTCGCCTGGCTCGACACGGGCACGAAGGATTCGCTCCTCGACGCGAGCAACTTCGTCGCGGCGATCGAGAAGCGGCAGGGCCTGAAGATCGCCTGCCCGGAGGAGATCGCGTACGACGCCGGGTTCATCGACGCCGCACGGGTTCGGGCGCTCGCGGCGACGTATGCGAACGATTACGGGGCCTACCTCGCGGGACTCGTGCAACGGGAGGCGTGAACCGCCGATGAGAATCACCTGCCTCGGGGCCGGCTACGTGGGCGGCCCCACCATGGCGATGATCGCGGCCCAGTGCCCCGACATCCAGGTCACCGTCGTCGATCACAACGCGTCGCGGATCGCGGCGTGGAACTCCGACCGGCTGCCGGTCTACGAGCCCGGCCTCGACGAGGTGGTGCGGGCCGCCCGCGGCCGCAACCTCCACTTCCACACCGACGTCGAGCACGCCATCCGCTCGGGCGACGTGATCTTCGTCTGCGTCGGCACGCCGACCAAGACGAGCGGCGTGGGTGCCGGGCGGGCGGCGGACCTGCGGTACATCGAGCGCGCGGCACGCACGATCGCCGAGGTTTCGGAGGGACCGAAGATCGTCGTGGAGAAGAGCACGATCCCGGTGAAGACGGCCGAGGCGCTCCTCACGATCCTCCGGTCGAACTCACGTCACGGCGATTTCCAGGTGCTCTCCAACCCGGAGTTCCTCGCCGAGGGCACGGCCGTCGCCGACCTGCGCGATCCGGAACGGATCCTCATCGGCGGGGAGCGGACGCCCGCCGGCGAGGCGGCGATGGCGACGCTCGCCGACATCTACGCCCGCTGGGTCCCCCGCGAGCGCATCCTCACGACGAACCTCTGGTCGTCGGAACTGTCGAAGCTCGTGGCGAACGCCTTTCTGGCGCAGCGGATCTCGTCGATCAACTCGATCTCCGCGCTCTGCGAGGCGACCGGGGCCGATGTCGGGGAGGTGGCCGACGCGATCGGCAGGGACTCGCGGATCGGGCCGAAGTTCCTCCGCGCGTCGGTCGGCTTCGGCGGATCGTGCTTCCGCAAGGACATCCTCAATCTCGTCTACCTCTGCGAGCACTTCGGGCTGCCCGAGGTGGCCGAGTACTGGGAACGCGTGGTGCGGATGAACGACTGGCAGAAGGACCGCTTCACCCGCATGATCGTGAGCACGCTCTTCAACACCGTTTCGGAGAAGCGGATCGCGGTGCTCGGGTTCGCCTTCAAGAAGGACACGAATGACACGCGGGACTCCCCCGCCATCGCCGTCGTGCGGGGCCTCCTCGAGGAGAACGCGACCGTCGCCGTGTACGACCCCAAGGTGCCGGCCGAGGCCATCCGGCTCGAGGTGCTGGGGCCGGGTGGGACCGACGCGCGGCTCGTCGTGGCCGCCTCGGCGGCGGAGGCCGCGGCCGGGGCCCACGCCCTCGCCGTCCTCACGGAATGGGACGAGTTCCGGTCCCTCGACTTTGCGGCGATCCATGCCGGCATGCACAAGCCCGCCTGCGTCTTCGACGGCCGCAACATCCTCCCGCGGTCGGAACTCGAGCGCATCGGATACCGGGTATTCTCGATCGGCAAGCCGGCCTCGGCCTGAGCGGCGGAGGAACGAGGCCGCCCGCCCACGACCGTGCCGCGACGACCACGGTTCGACGACCGGTCGCCCCGCTCGCGCCCCGAGGCCGCTGACATGAGGTCGATGCCGCCGATGCGACAGCGCATCTCCCCGCCCCGCGTCGCGCTCGTGTCGACGGGGCTCTGGCTCCCGGTGCTCGCGATCACGGCCCTGGGGTGCGCCGCCTGCGTGCGCGTCGCAGGTGCAGCCGAGGCGTGGCCACAGTTCATGTTCGATCCGTGTCACTCGGGTGACGCGGCCGACCGCGACGTCGATCCGGAGCGTCTCCGGCTGGTGGCGACCGCGTCCCTCGGCGACGCGATCCTCACCTCGCCGGTGGTGGCCGAGGGCCGCGTGTTCGTCGTGGACGGTTCGGGCCGCTGCGGGGCGTTCGATGCGGCCACGCTCGCGCCGCTCTGGAGCCACGTCACGAGGGGCGGACCACAGAACGTCAACAACGTCGCGTCGCCGGCCGTCGCCGGCCCCTACCTCCACGTCGCCGCCGCATCCGGCTGGCATACGGTGCTCGACCGTGCCACGGGCGCCGTCGTGCGCGAGCTCGACCTCGCCGAGCCGGTCATGGGCACGCCCCTCGTGGGCGATGATCGTGTCTACGTCGTCACGCTGGGCGCGCGGGTGCATGCGCTGGCGTTCGACGGCACATCGCAGTGGACGTGGGACTTCGTCAGGGAGGTCGTCGGCTTCGACGGAGACCGGTGGAGCGGCGCCGCATGGCTGGCGGCCCGCGGGGAGCGGGTGACCTGGAAGGATCACTTCGTGTCGTCGCGGGACGCGAGCCTGCTCGGGCGGACGCTCGTGATCCCGGCGGGGGGGCGCACGGTGTTTCTCGACGACACGGGGGCGGCGCCACGGCTCCGGGCGGTGGGCGTGATCCCGGGGTATGACGGCAACGAGTTTCCCGCGACCTTCGGCCAGAGCGCCGATGCGGCCGGCAATGTCTACGTGCAGTGGCACCGCCGCGACAACGCGGGCCGGACCGAGATCCTGCGGCTCGAGGGCGACGAGGCGCGGCCGGCAGGGGTCGTGGCCGGCACCGAGACGAACATCCGCATGGAGGGGCTCCTGTCGTTCGCCCCGGTCGCGATCCGTGACGGCATCGTCTTCCGCACGCGCCCCCAGCAGGGCCGGGGCCTGTGTCGTCATCGACCGGACTCGGCCGAGCCGGAGGTCCTCAGCCCGCGTCCCTCCGTCGCACCACCGGTGCTCACCCGCCGCCACGTGCTCCACGCCGGCCTCGATGGCACGCTCGACATCGTGCCGCTCGAAGGCGGTCCTGCGACATCGCTCGCGACCGGCGGACCGATCACCGCGCCCGTCGCCGTGGCGGATGGCCGCGTGTACGTGCCCTGCGAGGACGGCCGTCTCTATCTCTTCGCACCGCAGGCCCGGGCGGTCGCGACCGGACCGTCCGCCATCCCCACGGCCGCGGCGGCGAACGAATCGACGACGCCGCCGCCGGACCTCACGACGATCCGCAGTCCGCTCACCGGGCCGCGGGCCGGCGCCGACCACGACTGGTACACGAACTACGGCAACTTCGCCGGCCAGAACGCCAACGAGCAGGGCCTCGAGCCGCCGCTGCGGATGCGCTGGGCACGGCGGCTCGAGGGCACCGTCAAGCATCTGCCGGTGTGCGGTGGCGGCCGGCTCTACACGCACACCGCGGAGGGACAGATCATCGCCGTGGAGCAGGACACCGGCCGCCTCCTCTGGCGCCGCCACTTCCCGGACGTCTTCCTCTCGTTCACGTCGCCCGCCTATGTCGACGGGCTGCTGCTCGTCCCGCAGGCGGGGTTGAAGCGGTCGCTCGTGCGCTGCCTCGACGCCGCGACGGGCGCGCTCCGGTGGGAGGCGCCCTTCACGGGCAGCCCGAGCTGGAGCCGGCAGTTCCCCCCCGTCGTGCATGGCCGCGTGGCGATCTACGCCTCGGGGAGCGGGGAGTACGCGGCGCAGGGCAGCGAGAAGTTCTTCACGTTCGGCGGCGAGCCGGTGCCCGCGCCGGACGACCGCGAGGTGATGAGCTTCATCTACTCGAACGACAACCCCTACTACCCGCGCGATCACCGGCCCCGCGTCTGGGCCTGGGATCTCGATACGGGGAAGCTCCGCTGGGAGCGGGACTTCTCCGCGGTGGGGCGTGGCGGCAACGACTGCGGGCTGTGCATCCTCGAGGGCAAGCTCTACTACTCGGTGTTCTTCGGCTACGACGCCGCGGCCCGCGCCCGGCGCGGGCTTCCCGCCGGCGCCAACGGGCTCACCGCCTGCCTCGATCCCCTCACGGGCAACACCATCTGGCAGACGACCGACCACTACGTCACGTCGAAGTGCACGCTCAGCGGTCGGGACGGGCGGCTGTACATCGGCGGCTTCAACCGGGCCCGTGCCGGCACCGACGATCGCCACGTCTGGTGCCTGGACGCGCGCGACGGGCGGCTCGTCTGGCGGTCGGAGGCGGTGACATCGGCCCTCAACGTGGTGAGTGTCGGCGAGCGATTTCTCTTTTCCAACGCGCTCCGCGGACGGGGCAACGTCTTCGAC
>CAIWZS010000241.1 GCA_903917235.1 uncultured Planctomycetaceae bacterium
CCGGTGCGGAGGCGCTCGTCGGCGGCCAGACCGACGACCTCGCCGCCGAGCGCGGCTGGGCCGCGGATCACGGGACGATGTCCCCGGTGGAGCGGATCGCCTGGATGGAGCGGATCAACCGTCGCAAGACGGGCGCGCTGTTCCAGGCGGCCCTCGCGATCGGCGGCCTTGCCGCCGGAGCCGACGCCGGGCAGCGGGCCGTGCTGGACCGTTTCGGGCGCGGCTTCGGCGAGGCCTTCCAGATCGCCGACGACCTGCTCGATGCCGAGGGCACCGAAGGCTCCATGGGCAAGCGTGTGGGCAAGGATGCCGGGCGGGGCAAGCTGACGCTGCCGACCGTCGTCGGCATCGCCGCGGCCCGGGAACGGGGAACGGCTCTGGCCGAGGAGGCGGCCGCAGCCGTCGGCTCGCTCGGTCCCGACGCGTGCCACCTGGCGTCGCTCGCGCGATGGATCGTGCGCCGCAACCACTGACATGCCTACCATTTCCATTGGATGGGAGCACCTCATGAAGACCGAGAAGGAGATCCTGCCCTCGATCGACTCGCCACGCGATCTGCAGGCCCTCTCGATCGAGCAGCTCGAGCGGCTGGCCGTCGAGATGCGCAGGGCGCTCTGCACCGTCGCGGGCACGCGCACGGCGCACTTCGCCTCGAACCTGGGCGTCGTCGAGCTCTGCATCGCCCTCCACCGGGTGTTCGACTTCTCCCGGGACCGTCTCATCTGGGACACCGGCCACCAGATCTACCCACACAAGCTCCTCACCGGCCGCTTCCCCCAGTTCGCGACGATCCGCACGAAGGGCGGCCTCATGGGCTACCCGAATCCCGCCGAGAGCCCGTACGACCTCTTCATGACCGGCCACGCGGGCTGCAGTGTCTCGACGGCGCTGGGGCTCGCGAGCGGCGACGGGCTGCGGGGCGAGGATGACCGGCGGTCCGTCGCCGTGATCGGTGACGGCGCGCTGCCCTCGGGCATCGTGTTCGAGGCCCTGAACAATGCCGGCTTCCTGAAGAAGCGGCTCCTCGTGATCCTCAACGACAACAAGATGTCGATCTGCCCACGGGTCGGGGCGGTCGCCGAATACCTCGACCTCATCCGCACGAATCCGTGGTATCGGGGGATCCGGGATCAGGCCACCGAGCTGATCAAGGGCGTGCCCATGGTGGGCGAGTCGATGGAGCGGATGTTCTCGAACGTGAAGGACTCGCTCAAGGCGACGCTTCACGGCGGGATGCTCTTCGAGGCGCTCGGCGTGCGCTACTTCGGCCCGGTCGAAGGCCATTCGCTGCCCAGCCTGATCCGGTATCTCGAGCTGGTGAAGGACGAGGACGGACCGATTCTCCTGCACGTGCTGACGGAGAAGGGACACGGGTTCAAGCCGGCCGCGGCCGACCCCGTCTTCTTCCACACGCCGGCGCCGTTCGAGTGTGACGACGACGACTGCATCGTGTCGATCAAGCGATCGTCGACGCGAGCGTATACCGATGTGGCCGCGGCATCGATCGCCGACTGCCTGCGTCGTGATCCCCGCGTCACGGTCCTCACCGCCGCGATGTGTCAGGGGAACAAGCTCGAGAAGGTGCGCGAGGAGTTTCCCGACCGCTTCTTCGACGTCGGCATCTGCGAGTCGCACGCCGTCGCCTTCGCGGCAGGCCAGGCGAAGGCCGGTTGCCGCCCGATCGTCGACATCTACAGCACCTTCCTGCAGCGGTCCTACGACCAGATCTTCCAGGAAGTCTGCCTGCAGAACCTGCCGGTGGTCTTCATGCTCGACCGGGCCGGCCTCACCGGTCCGGACGGCCCCACGCACCACGGGGCCTTCGACCTCGGATACCTGCGGCTCTTTCCCAACATGGCCGTGCTCGCTCCGGGTGACGAGCATGACCTGCAGGCGATGCTCGACTGGGCGCTCGAGCAGCCCGGCCCGGTCGCGATCCGCTATCCGAAGTCGGCCGTGGCGAAGCACGACGGCCCCCGCACCGCGATCGAGCTGGGTCGCGCCGAGTGCCTCGCCGACGGTCACGACGGTCTGGTCGTCGCCTGCGGCACGCTCCTCGGCGAGGCGCTCTCCGCCGCCGCCGAGCTCCGTCGCGATGGACTCGAGGTCGCCGTCATCAACGCCCGCTTCGTGAAGCCGCTCGACACGTCGCTCCTCGTCGAGCGGTGCGAGGCGGCGCCGTGGGTCGTCACCGTGGAGGAGAACGCCCTGCCGACGGGGTTCGGCAGCGCCCTGCTCGAGGCCCTCAACGACGCGGCGTCCCAGGGAGACCAGCGTCCGACCGCCCCGCTCGTGCGGCTCGGGCTGCCCGACCGCTTCATCGAGCACGGCGAGCGGGCGGAACTCCTCGCGGATCTCGGCCTCGATGCGGCGGGCATCTCGGCGGTCTGCCGCCGACTCGCGGGCCGCGCACCCCACGCCGTGGGGCATGCCTCGAGCATGTCGTGATCCGCGCGGCCACGACGAAGGACCGTCGAGACCGATCGGCCGACCACACGAAAGGAGCGTGCGGAGCATGGCGAGCGCGAGGAGCGGCTCCCGCCTCGAGCCGGGTCGACCGGCGGGCGGGCCCCTGCAGGTGGTCATCGTGGGGCCCGGGGGCGAGGGCCGCGTCGCGGCCGAGGCCGATCGCGTCGAAGCACTCCTGACGTCGCGGGGCCATGCCACCGCACGGCGGCTTGCCGCCCGGGACGACTGGGGCGAGAGCCGCTCACGACAGGACGGGCTGCCCGCGGCCGATCTCGTCGTGGTCCTCGGTGGTGACGGCTCGATGCTGCGGACCGCACGCTGGCTCGGACGGGAGCAGGTGCCCGTTCTCGGGGTGAACCTCGGGACGCTCGGATTCCTGGCCGACTTTTCGCGCGACGAGGTCGCCGCCGCACTCGACGAGCTCACCGCCGGACGATTCCGGTTCGTCGATCACCTGATGTTCGAATGCGAGGTGCATCGCGGTGGATCGATCGTGCATCGTCAGCTCGGGCTCAACGAGACGTCGATCCTCGCCGGTCCTCCATTCACGATGATCGAGGTTCGTCTGCTGGTGGACGGTGTGCTCGCCACCACCTACCGGGCCGACGGCCTGATCGTCTCCACCCCGGCCGGCTCCACGGCGTACAGCCTCTCGGCCGGCGGCCCGATCGTCCGCAAGGACCTCGACGCGTTCATCTTCACGCCGCTCAATCCGCACACGCTCACGAATCGCCCGGTCGTCGATTCCGCCGAGCGCACCTACGAGCTCCTCGTGCCACGGCCGAACGCGGGAAGCGCCTGCGTCGTCGACGGCGGCGTGCTGACCGCGCTCGAGGCCGGCGACCGGATCCGCGTCCGCCGGGCGCAGCACCGGTTTCGACTCGTCGAGATCGTGGACCACGGGTACTATCGCACGCTGCGGGAGAAGCTCGGATGGGGGGGCGGACTGAGGGCCGCCGAGCCCGCCGGCGAGTCGCACTCGGGGGAACCACGATGATGCACCGTCCGCTGGCGACCGCGATGCTGCTGGTGGCGATCACGGCCGTCGCGGCCGACGTCCGCACGGAGACGCCCGTGCTGCTGGAATATCACTTCCACACGGGCGAGCGTCTCGGCATGCACGTCGCCCATCGCGCGCTCACGGAGACGACGATGAACGGCACCACCCAGAGCGTCGAGACGATGACCGACTCGACGAAGACCTGGCATGTGGTCGCGGTGGATGACGGGGGACGCGCCACGCTCGAGCAGTCGGTGGACGACGTCACCATGTCGTCGCGCACGACCGATCGCGGATCCCTGCGCTGGTCGAGCGACGACGAGGGGGATCCGCCGCCCGGATACGAAAGCGTGCGCGGGAGTCTCGGGGTGCCGTTGGCCCGGCTCGTGATCGATCGGTCCGGCCGCGTGCTCGAGCGCCGCGACCTCCGTCCCTGTCCACCGTCGAGCACGGGTGATCTCGTCGTGGTGCCGCTACCCGAGGAGCCGGTCGCACCGGGGGCGGAGTGGACGATTCCCGAGGAGATCGTGGTCGAGGTGCCCAACGGGCCGCGGCGGGCGGTGCGCACCCGACTCCGCTACCGACTCGAAACGGTCGCCGACGGGATCGCGACGATTCGGGTCGACACGACCGTGCTCACGCCCGTGGACGACCCGCGGCTCGAGGCCAGGCTGCTCGAGCGCATCTGGGACGGCGTGATCCGCTTCGACATCGAGGAGGGACGCGTGGCGAGCCGCCGGACGGCGATCGACCGCCGTGTCGTCGGCTTCGGCGGGCCCCAGTCGAGCGTGCGCTACAAGGCGAGCCTCGAGGAGCGGCTCGTGGCCCCCGCAGGCGGGACGGAGCCGTAGGACACGGCCCACTCCCGCCGGGCTCTCGACCGGCCCGGTGCTCGACGCCGCGTCAGCCCGCGCGGAGCAGATCCTCGACGCGGCGGATCGCCTCCTCCACGTCCCACTCGGTCTCCGCGAGCACGACCGGCGACCGCCGTGCCACCCACTCGCCCACCGTCCTCTGCGCCGCGATGACCGTGGAGTGGCTGCGCCGACCGAAGTAGCGGCCGATGTCGGTCAGGGCGGCATGGGTGTGCTTGCGGGCCAGGAACATGGCGAGCATGCGTGGCTGGCTCACCGTCCGCGCCCGACGCGACGATTGCAGGCTGCCCGGCTCGATGCCGAACGCCGCGCAGACCGCCCGCTCGACGTCGGCGAGCCGCACGCTCCTGGCGCTCGACCGCACGAGATCCGCCAACGCCTCCTCGGCCATCTCGGCGGTCACGTCCACGCCGAGCATCAGGCTCGTCGCCTCGAGCCGATTGACGGCACCGATCAGCTCGCGGGCATGACGCGTCATGTGCGTGGCGACGTGATGCACGACGGCGTCGGGCACGGCGAGCCGGCGGCGCGCACACAGCGCCGCCACGATGCCCCGCCGGACCTCGTAGTCCGGGGAGAGGATCGGGGCGTTCATGCCGCCGCGCAGGCGGGTGACCAGTTCCGGCCCGAGTCCCGGCAGGGAATCGAGTTCGCGATCACACGTGAACACCATCTGCCGGCCCTGCCGATGGAGCGCATCGACGGTGAGCTGGAATTCGAGCAGCGTGGCCCGCTTGCCGACGAGGAAGTGAATGTCGTCGATCACGAGCAGATCGGCGGAGCGGCAGGTGCGGCGAAAGCCTGGCAGCCCGCTGCCATGGAGCGATTGGAGGAAGCCGTTGGTGAATTGCTCGGCAGACAGCGAGACGATGGAGGCACCCGGATGGAGTTCCGACGTCCGCGCACAGACCCCGTCGAGCAGGTGCGTCTTGCCGACGCCGCTCGGTCCGTGGATCACCAGGGGCGACACCTCTCCCGGACGCGACGCCACCAGTTCCACCGCGCCGCATGCCAGCCGATTGCTCGTACCGACCACGAAATCGGCGAGGCTCCTGCCCGGTGTCGGCTCCCGGCCCTTGGCATCGCCCCGCTCTCCGGGCGTCCCTGGCCGCACGGACTCGGCCCGCATGCCATGCGCGGGCTCGGCCCGTGTACCATGCGCGGGCTTGGCCCGCACGGGTTGGGCCGAATCGGCCCGCACGGTCCTCTCCCCGCGCGCCCTTGCCGCACGTTTTCCCGTGCCGCGAGCCGAAGCCCCACCGCGGCGGTCGGCGGCAGGCGGCTGATCCTCGCTCGAGTCAGGGCTCGAGTCACGGCTCGAGTCATGGTTCGAATCAGGGCTCGAATCAGGGCCTGAAGACGGGCTTGCCTGAGGCTCCCACACGAGTTCCGCCCCAGGCCCGCAGACGTCCCCGACGGCGGCCTCGACGTCGCTGCGAAAGGTTCGACGCAGCCACTCGTGCGTGAGACCGCTCCCGACGCGGAGAATGACCCGCTGACCACCGGCGGGCGGCCGCGGCGTCGCGACGTCCCCGGCCTTGCTGCGGCGGCCGCGCGGGGCGACCACGGTGGCGCGATCGACCGGTGCCGATTCCACACGCACGGTCATCGACCGACCGAACCACACGGCATAGCGGTCGGTGCCGATCCGGTTCTCGAGCGCCGCTTCGATGCGAGCGGCGAGACCTGCGGAATCGGATGCTGACCGGGCGGCGTCCAGCGAGTTCCCCATTGGCTCCTTCCTGCCACGGGCCTCCCGCCGCGGCCACCGTCATCCATCCGTAGACCACGTCGTCACCCGACGTCGGCGGGCGAGTATAGAAGTGCTTGCAGTGCTGTCAAACCAATCGCTCACACGCTGGTGAAGGCGCGAGAGAACGACGTGACACAGCCACGCCCGTCCCGCACGCACCCCGTGCATCAGCGGTGCATAACGTGTGGATTCGATCGCGAATGGCGGGAGAACCGCATGCGCATCGCACGCCGCGCAACGGGGCTTATACTGACGACTCGGTTCGGCGAGCGGCGACCGCGTGGCACGACCGCCGTGCGCCGCAGGCGGCGCACACCACGAAGCGGCGAACGAGCGGGACTTGGCGGGCACAACGGGGCGTCAGCAAGTCCGAGGCGTCAGTCAGACCGAGGCGTCAGCAAGTCCTGGAGTCAGGGAATGTCCTCGCGGCACGGCTCGTGTGCAAGACAGCGGCAAACGCACGTGTCGTGCCCGGCGGGAGTGACCCGCGGCGCGCTGCTCGTCGCGATGTGCCTCGGCGGTGCCTCCGGCGCCGCGCGCTCGCAGGAGCAGCCCGCCGCACCGAC
>CAIWZS010000242.1 GCA_903917235.1 uncultured Planctomycetaceae bacterium
ATCGAGGGGGCGATCGAGGCGTACGAGCTCGCCTTCCGCATGCAGCGTGCGGCGCCCGAGGTGCTGCGGATCGACGACGAGCCGGAGCACGTGCGGCGGCTCTACGGCATCGGCGACAAGGAGACCGACAACTTCGGCCGCCAGTGCCTGCTCGCGCGGCGGCTCGCCGAGGCGGGCGTGCGGTTCATCCCGGTGTCGAGCGGCAACGTCTGGGACCAGCACGGCAAGCTCCGCGAGGGGCACGCGAAGAACGCCCTCGCCACCGACCTGCCGATCGCTGGGCTCATCCGCGACCTCAAGGCCCGCGGCATGCTCGATGAGACGCTCGTCGTGTGGGGCGGCGAGTTCGGCCGTACGCCGGTCGTGCAGGGGAGCGATGGCCGCGACCACAATCCGCACGGCTTCACGGTCGTGCTCGCCGGTGGCGGCACCCGGGCCGGCCATGCCCACGGCGAGACCGACGACATCGGCTACTACGCCGCGGTCGATCGCGTGCACATGCACGACCTCCATGCGACGATGCTGCACCTCCTGGGGCTCGACCACGAGCGGCTGACCTATCGCTACGCGGGCCGGGACTTCCGGCTCACCGACGTGGCCGGCCGCGTCGTCCCGGGGGTGGTCGCCTGATCCTGCGCGGCATCCATCGCCCCGTTTCCGGCCGATCCATGACGACGGGCCCAGCGTGATCGACGGCGCCGAGAGTCCCGACGCGGTCGTTTCGCACGTCCGGAGCGGGATGCACGTCTTCATCCACGGCGCCGCGGCCACGCCCACGCCGCTTCTCGAGGCGCTCGCGCGGCGGGACGATCTCGAGGACGTCACGCTCTGGCACCTCCACCTCGAGGGGCCGGCGCCATGGACCGAGCCCGCATGTGCCGGCCGCTTCCGTTCGGTGTCGCTCTTCACCGGCGCAAACCTGCGCGACGCCGTCGCCGAGGGGCGGGCCGACTTCGTACCGATTTTCCTCTCCGACATCCCCGCCCTCTTCGCGAGCGGACGCGTGCGGCTCGACGCGGCGATCGTGCAGCTGTCCCCCCCCGACCGCCACGGCCTCTGCTCGCTGGGCACCTCGGTGGACGCGGCTCGCGCGGCGGTCGACACCGCACCGCTCGTCCTCGCCGAGATCAACGCGCGGATGCCGCGCACGCACGGGGCGTCGGCAGTGCCGCGGACGCGGGTGGCGGCGTGCACCTCGACCGATCGGCCACTGCACGAGCGGGCGTCGCGGCCGCCGAGCGAGGTGGAGCACCGCATCGCCGGGCACGTGGCCGACCTCGTGGTCGACGGGGCGTGCCTGCAGCTGGGGATCGGCGGCATCCCCGACGCCGTGCTTGCGCGGCTCGGCGACCGGAACGATCTCGGGATCCACACCGAGATGTTCTCCGACGGCGTCGTGCCGCTCGTCGAGGCCGGCGTGATCACCAACCGCCTCAAGGCGATCCACCCGGGGCGCATCGTCACGAGCTTCGTGGCGGGCTCGCGACGCGTCTTCGACTTCGTGCACGACAACCCGCTCGTGGAGTTCCATCCGTGCGACCGCACGAACGACACGCTGGCGATCCGCAAGATCGATCGGATGATCGCGATCAACTCGGCCCTCCAGATCGACCTCACCGGCCAGGTCTGTGCCGACTCGTTCGGGCACCGGATCCATTCGGGCATCGGCGGCCAGATGGACTTCATCCGCGGCGCCGCGATGAGCCGCGAGGGCAAGCCGATCATCGCGCTGCCCGCGACGGCGAAGGGGGGCACGGTGTCGCGGATCGTGCCGGAGCTGGCGGCCGGGGCCGGGGTCGTGACGACGCGGGGCCACGTCCACTGGGTCGTGACGGAGTTCGGAGCCGTCGACCTCCACGGCCGCACGCTCGCCGAGCGGGCGAGACTGCTCGTCGAGATCGCGCATCCGGATTTCCGGGGCGAGCTCCGCGCGGCGGCGTCCTCGAGGCGGTATTTTACGTAGCTGCGATCGGGGTCCGCACCGGCCGTCGGGGTCGCACGTGGGTCGTCCGGCGCGCGTCGACGCCCACGCGTTCGTGCAGGGAGGTTCCGGAATGGCAACGGCGACGCCGCTCGATCCCGCGCCGATCTTCGCCCACTTTCGCGGCTGTCACGGCACGGAGCTGCTCACGGCCGCGGTCTGCCATCTCGGGATCTTCGAGCGGGTCGGTGAGTCGGGCCGATCGGCGGCTGAGCTGCAGGCCGAGCTGGGATTCGCCGACCGGCCGTTCCGCGTCTGTCTCACCGCGCTCCGGGCGATGGGCCTCCTGACCGAGCACGGCGGCGTCGTGCGGCTCACGCCCCTCGCGGACCGGTTCCTCGTGCGCGGGCGACCGGGTTTCGTCGGCGACTACATGGGGCTGGCGGCCGAGAGCCCGGGGACGCTCGAGATGGTGCGGCTGCTGCGCGCCAATCGGCCTCTCAACGCCGACTCGTCCGACACGGGCGCCGCCTTCGTCTTCCGCGAGGGTCTCGAGTCCGCGATGGAACAGGAGGCCGCGGCACGTCGACTCACGCTCGCCCTCGCCGGACGGGCCGCGTGCGTGGCGCCGGTGCTCGCGCGGGTGATCCCCCCGATGCCGAAGGCGCGGATCCTCGACGTCGCGGCTGGGTCGGGCATCTATGCCTACGAGATCCTCGCGGCCCATCCGGGCACGACGGCCGTGCTGCTCGATCGCCCGGAGGTGCTCAAGGTGGCACGGGAGGAGGCGGCCCGCCGCGGGCTGACCGGCCGCGTCGAGTTCGTGGCGGCCGACATGTTCACCGACGAGATGCCCTCGGGCTGCGACGCCGTTCTGCTCTCGAACGTGCTGCACGACTGGGACGTGCCGGAGTGCCGCACGCTGGTACGCCGGGTGGCCGCGGCGGTGCGGCCGGGGGGCCATGTGTGGATTCACGACGTGTTTCTCGATGACGACCTTGGCGGGCCGCTCGAGATCGCGCTCTACTCGGCGGCCCTCTTCACGCTGACCGAGGGGAGGGCCTACTCGGCGGCGGAATACCGCGGCTGGCTCGCCGAGCAGGGCCTCGTGCCGGCGGTCGAGATCATCCCGACGCTCGCCCACTGCGGCCTCTTGTCGGCCGTTCGACCGGGCTGAATCGCCCAGATCCCGCACGCCCGACGCCATGCCGATTCGGATCATCCACACCGCCGACAACCACCTCGGCCTGCCCTTCAAGCAGTATCCGGCCGACACGGCCGCCCGCCTCATCGACGAGCGTTTTCTCGCGCTCGAGCGGCTCGTGACCGTCGCCAACGACCGAAACGCCCACTTCTTCGTGGTCGCCGGCGACCTTTTCGACAGCACTCGGGTGAAGAAGGAGGACATCGACCGGGCAGCGGCCGTGCTGCGGGGCTTTGATGGCGTGGCCGTGATCGTGGTGCCCGGCAACCACGACCACCACGCCAGTTCGGAAACGGAGGTGTGGAAGCGGTTTCGCCGGGCGACCGAGGCCGACGCCCGCATCGACCTGCTGGTGGATCCCGCCGTGAAGTCGTACGACGTCGAGGGTCAGGCGGTGCACTTCTTTCCCTGTGCATGCCCGTCGAAGACCGGCGCCGAACCCACCATCGGCTGGGTCGCGGAGGCGGCGGGGAGGCACGCCAC
>CAIWZS010000243.1 GCA_903917235.1 uncultured Planctomycetaceae bacterium
AGATCGCTTCGAGCATCGCACGGCTGAGCGGGGCGGAGAGGCTCGGCCACAGGTCGAGCGCGCCCGCGGCGAGCGACAGCGACGGATCGCGGACGAGCGCCTTGCGGTCGACGCCCGCGCGGGTGCCGAGGCCGTCGCACGTGGGGCACCAGCCGAGCGGGCTGTTGAACGAAAACTGCCGCGGCTCGAGCGGCTTGAACCCGCGGCCGCACCCGGGGCAGGCGAGCCTGCGGGAATGCACCTCGACCGGCCAGTCGGGCTCGGGGAGCGGCGTGCCGTCGTGCCCGTCGACCGCGCGGGCCACGAGCATCGTGCCGCCGCCTGAGTCGAAGGCCGCCTCCACGCTCTGCGCGAGTCGGCTGCGCTCGGCGGGATTGGCCGTGACCCGGTCGATCACGATCTCGATCCGGCTCTTCCGCTTGCGGTCGAGCGCGGGTTTCTCGTCGAGACGCACGGTCGTGCCGTCGATCCTGACGCGCACGTGTCCCGCCGCCTGGAGCTGCGCGAAGAAGGCCTCGGGCGACTGGCCCACGCGCAGCTCGACCGGCGCGAGCAGGAGCATGCGGGTGCCGGGCGGGTGCGCGAGCAGCCGCTCGACCGTCTGATCGACGCTCTGTGCCCCCACCGGCGTGCTGCAGTCAGGGCAGTGCATCACGCCCAGCCGCGCGGCGAGCACGCGGAAGTAGTCGTACATCTCGGTGAGCGTGCCGACCGTGCTCCGCGGCGTGCTCCCCGTGCTCCGCTGCTCGATCGCGACGGCCGGCGCGAGCCCCTCGATCCGCTCGAAGAGGGGCTTCGGCACCTGCCCCACGAACTGCCGCGCGTAGGGGGAGAGGCTCTCGACGTAGCGGCGCTGCCCCTCGGCATAGAGCGTGTCGAAGGCGAGCGACGTCTTCCCCGAGCCGCTCGGGCCGCAGCACACGGTCATCGCGCCGCGCGGGATGTCGGCATCGACCTGCTTGAGGTTGTGGAGCGCCGCCCCGCGGATCGTGATGCAGGGCGGGCCGGGATCGCGAGACGTCTTCTCCGCGGTCGCGAGCAGGGTCGCGAGCTGTTTTGCGGGATCGGCTGTGGCCCGCCGCCGTACGGCGGTTTTTTTGGTGGCATCACGGCCCGCCGCGAGCACCGGCCCGAGCGCCCGGCCCGTGTGCGAGTCCTTCACCTTCGCCACCTGCTCGGGCGTGCCGGCCGCCACGATCCGCCCGCCGCCGGCGCCTCCCTCGGGCCCGAGGTCGATCACCCAGTCGGCCCGCTTCACCACGTCGAGGTTGTGCTCCACCACGAGCACCGTGTTGCCCGCGTCCACGAGCCGCTCGAGCACGGTGAGCAGTTGCCGCACGTCGGCCATGTGGAGGCCCGTCGTCGGCTCGTCGAGCACGTAGAGCGTCTTGCCGGTGGACCGCTTCGCCAGCTCGCGCGAGAGCTTCACGCGCTGCGCCTCGCCGCCGGAGAGCGTGGGGGACGCCTGCCCGAGGTGGAGGTAGTCGAGGCCGACGTCGCAGAGCGTCTGGAGCTTCCTCGCGATGTCGGGGGCGTCGGCGAAGAACTCGCGGGCTTCGCCGATCTCCATCGCGAGCAGCTCGGCGACGTTCTTCCCCTTCCAGCGCACCTCGAGCGTGTCCTTCGCGAACCGCGTGCCGCCGCACACCTCGCAGGTCACCCACACGTCGGCGAGAAAATCCATGTCGAGACGGGTCGAGCCGTGCCCCTCGCAGGCCTCGCAACGGCCGCCGGCCACGTTGAAACTGAAGCGGCCCGCCTTCCAGCCGCGCTTCTTCGCATCGGGCAGCATCGTGAAGAGGGCGCGGATGTCGTCCCACACCTTTACGTAGGTGGCGGGATTGCTCCGCGGCGTGCGGCCGATGGGGGACTGGTCGATCTCGATCACCTTGTCGAGCGCGTCGGCACCCTCGAGCGCCGCGAACGCCCCGGGGCTCGCGGCTTCGCTGCCGAGCGTGTGCCGCAGCGCCGGCTCGAGGACGTCCCCCACGAGTGAGCTCTTCCCGCTGCCCGACACGCCCGTCACGCATACGAAGAGCCCCAGCGGGATCTCGACGTCTACGCTCCGGAGGTTGTTGTGCGTCACGCCGCGGAGCGCCACCGTGCGGCCGTCGGGCCGGCGCCGCGTGGCGGGCACGGCGATCGCGTCGCGGCCCGCGAGAAACGCCCCCGTCACGCTCCGCGGCTCGCGGGCCACGTCGTCGGGCGTGCCGGCGGCGACGACTTCGCCCCCGCGCTTGCCGGGCCCCGGGCCGAAATCCACCACCCAGTCGGCCGCGCGGATCGTCTCCTCGTCGTGCTCCACGACGACGACCGTGTTGCCCTTGTCGCGGAGGGCCTCGAGCGCGCCCAGAAGCCGCGTGTTGTCGCGAGGATGCAGGCCGATCGACGGCTCGTCGAGCACGTAGAGCACGCCCGACAGCCCCGATCCGATCTGCGCGGCCAGGCGGATCCGCTGGCTCTCGCCGCCGGAGAGCGTGGGCGCCTTGCGGTCGAGCGCGAGATAGCCGAGGCCGACCTCGTCGAGGAACGAGAGCCGCGCACGGATCTCCTTCAAGAGCTCGACGGCGATGACCGACTGCGTCTCGTCGAGCGCGAGGTCGGAGAGAAACACGCGGGCGTCGGCGATCGGCAGCGCGCAGAGCGCATCGAGCGAGAGTTCCCGCGACCGCGCGTCCCCCGCGGTCGTCGCGGCCCCGCCGGCCCCGC
The DNA here is from genome assembly GCA_903917235.1 of uncultured Planctomycetaceae bacterium. Lineage (GTDB taxonomy): Bacteria > Planctomycetota > Planctomycetia > Pirellulales > UBA1268 > QWPN01. The sequence continues at coordinate 2,710 of CAIWZS010000243.1, forward strand.
TCTTCCCCCGTCCGCGCTTCGCCGCCGGCTCCCGGCTCTCGGCGCTTCGGTCACCGCCGATGCGCGCCGCCGTCGTGATCCGCACCGCGCGCGCCTGCGGCGAGAGCCGCGCGCCCGAGCAGACGTGGCAGGGCGTGACGCGCATGAGCTTCTCGAGCATCCGCCGGATGATGCCACTCTTGGCGTTGCGCCAGCGGTTGGCGAGAAGGGCACGGATGCCCTCGAACTTCGTCTTCGCACCGCGCTCGGCCCGGCCGCGCTGCCAGGAGAGCTTGATCTCCTCCATCCCGGTGCCGTCGAGCCAGATCCGCTTCTGCAGCGGCGTGAGCTCCTTCCAGGGCGTGTCGAGCAGCGTGCCGGCCGGAAGTTTCTTCTTGGCCTCGGCGTGCGCGGCCACGCCGTTGAAGAGCCGCCGCATCCAGCGGGGCATGTCGCGAAACGTGCCGAGGACGCCGATCGCCCCCTTGCGGAGCGTCTTCTCCGGATTCGTGACGAGTTTCTCCGGATCGACGCCGTAGATGTCGCCGAGGCCGTCGCACGCGGGGCAGGCCCCCTGCGGGCTGTTGAAGCTGAAGAGCTGAGGCTCCGGCGTGTCGTAGCTCACGCCGCACGCCACGCAGGCGTAGCGGCTCGAGAGCACCAGGTCGGAAAAAAGGTGACTGTCACCTTTTTTCTGACTGTCACCTTTTTCCTGGTCACCCGCCACGATCACCTGGCCGCCGCCGGTGCGCAGGGCGAGATCGACCGCCTCCGCCAGCCGGCTCCGCGTGGCCTCCGACGGCACGAGCCGGTCCACCACCACCTCGATCGTGTGCTTGAGGAGTTTCGCGAGGGCCGGGGGCTCCTCGACCCGGCACACGGTGCCGTCCACGCGGGCCCGCGTGAACCCCTGCCGCACGAGGTCGGTGAAGAGATCCCGGTGTTCCCCCTTCGCCTCGCGCACGAGCGGCGCGAGGATCATCACCCGCCGGTCGCCGCACGCCGCGAGGATCCGCTCCACGATCTGGTCGCGGGGCTGTGCCTCGAGCACCGCGTCGCACGTCGGGCAGTGGGCCGTGCCCACGCGGGCATAGAGCACCCGCAGGAAGTCGTGGATCTCCGTCATCGTCGCGACGGTCGACCGCGGGTTGGTGCCGGCCGATTTCTGCGCGATCGAGATGGACGGCGAGAGACCGGTGACGGAGTCCACGTCGGGCCGCGGCAGCTGCCCGAGGAACTGCCGGGCGAACGTCGAGAGGCTCTCCACGTAGCGGCGCTGTCCCTCGGCGTAGAGCGTGTCGAAGGCGAGGCTCGATTTGCCCGAGCCGCTCACGCCCGACAGGCAGACGAGCCGCCCTCGCGGCAGGGCCACGGTGACGTCGCGGAGGTTGTGCTCCCGTGCACCGCGGACGACGATCGGGGGGACGGGCATGCGCGCACGACGGGGCTGACCAGTCGCGTGAAGACGTGATCGCGGCGGGTCCGGGAGGCCGGTCGATCGGACCCGACACCGTGGACAGTGTAGGAGATCGACGGCGCCCACCCACGTCGGTCCCGCCCTCGCTGGACACCCCGCGCACCCTGCCGTACGATCCATTTTCCCGGGAATCCGCCATGGTCTGTGACCGTGCGATGGGTTTCGGATCGGGGCGGTAGCTCAACTGGGAGAGCGCGGCGTTCGCAATGCCGAGGTTGGGAGTTCGATCCTCCTCCGCTCCATTTC
>CAIWZS010000244.1 GCA_903917235.1 uncultured Planctomycetaceae bacterium
CGCCCCCCGCGACCGCCCGCTCCGCACCCTCCGCGGCCTCGGGCCTCTCCTCGCCCCATGACCGCGTCCGCACCCCATCTCAACGACCCGGTGACCCGCCACATGCGGACCGATCCGGCCCGCCTGCTCGTGCACCAGACGGTGGGCGACGCGATCGCCACCGCGCGATCCTCGCCCCCGGGCGGACGCATCATCTACTTCTACGTCGTCGACGCCGCAGGCCGCCTCGAGGGCGTCGTGCCGACGCGGCGGCTGCTCCTGAGCGCCGACGCGACGCCGTTGGCCGACGTCATGGTGCAGAAGGTGGTCGGCATCCCCGCCTCGGCCACCGTGCTCGAGGCCTGCGAGTTCTTCCTGCTCCACCGGCTGCTCGCCTTTCCCGTGCTCGACGACGAGCGGCGACTCCTCGGCGTGGTCGACGTCGATCTCTACACCGAGGAGCTCGCCGACCTCGACCGCCGCGAGGACACCGACGACCTCTTCCAGCTCATCGGCGTGCACTACCAGGACTCGCAGCAGGGCTCCCCGCTGGCCGCCTTCCGCGGCCGTTTCCCGTGGCTCGTGGCGAACATCGTCGGCGGCATCGTGGCGGCCGTCCTCTCGGGGGTGTTCGAGCGGGAGCTCACGAAGGCGGTGTCGCTGGCGCTCTTCATTCCGGTGGTGCTCGCGCTCGCCGAGAGCGTGAGCATCCAGTCGGTGAGCCTGGCGCTCCAGATGCTCCACGGCCGTCAGCCGACGCTGGCCGGGATCGCCCGCGCCCTCCGCGTGGAGTCGGCCACCGGCGCGCTCCTGGGCCTGGCGAGCGCCGTGACCGTCGCAGCCGTCGCACTCGTGTGGCTCCGCGATCCGACGCTCGGCGCGTGCATCCTCGGCGGCATCACCGGCGGCGTGACGGTGGCGGCGGTCATCGGCGCCGCGATGCCCAACATCCTCCGGTTCTTCGACCGCGAGCCGCAGGTGGCCGCCGGCCCGATCGCCCTGGCCGCCACCGACATGGCCACGCTGACGATCTATTTTTCGATCGCGCGGTGGCTGCTCGGCTGAGCGTCGCGACCCGCATGCACCCTGCCGCCCTGCCCCCGGACGACCTGCTTCGCGACTGCCACGAGTCGCGCACCCGTCGCGGCGGCCCGGGAGGGCAGCATCGCAACAAGGTCGAGACGGCCGTCGTGCTCGTGCATCACCCGACCGGCATCGTGGCCGAGGCCTCCGAGCGCCGGTCGCAGGCGGAGAATCGCGCGGCTGCGATCCGCAGGCTGCGTGTGCGGCTGGCGCTCGAGCACCGCACGACCCCCGCAGCGGAGCCCTCGGCCCTCTGGCACAGCCGGTCGCACGGCGGCAGGCTCGCCGTGGCCACCGATCACGACGACTACCCCGCGCTCCTCGCCGAGGCGCTCGACCGGCTCGAGGCGGCCGGCGGACGCGTCGCGCCCGTCGCCACCCTGCTCGGCGTGTCCACGTCGCAGCTCGTCGGCCTCTTTCGCCAGCTCCCCGCCGCGTGGACGACGCTCAACGACACGCGGCGACGCCACGGCATCGCTCCGCTCAGGTGACGGGCGCGATCCCGCCGCCAACGCACGGAGCGCGGAGAGCGATGGAGACGCAGGTCACGGCCGCGGCCCGACTTCGCCGTCACGCTGGAATGCCTGCCAGTCGGCGGCGTAGGCGGCGTTGATGAGCCACGACGCACCGGAGCGATCGCCCGTGAAGTCGGCGTATGGTGCGACCTCGAGGGTCTGGTAGCCGCCGCTGGCGGCGTCCCAGCTCGCGCCGAGGTGGCCCTGGTCCACCGCCAGCTCGACGAGCCGCACCGGCCCCGGACGGGGATCGGCCCCCGGGGGCACGCGCGCGGCGAACGAGTGGCGCAGGAACGACAGCACGAGCGGCCATGTCTTCTCGCCGGGACCGTGACCGGTCTTCGGCTCCACGGCCATGTTCCAGACGGCGTCGTGCCGGCGACGGATCGTCGGCACCACGGCGAGGTTTTCCTCGCGCGAGGGCCGGGCGAGAAAGTGGTCGTCCTCCCCGAAGATCACGAGCCCCGGGACCCGCGCCGCCCGGGGCTGATAGACCTGGAACGTGATGCCGGGACGCATCGACACCCAGCCCCAGACGCGGTCGGGCTCCCGCGCCGCGAAGACCGCCGAGAAGCCCGTGCCGTTCGAGTGGCCGTAGAGGAAAAGCGGGGCATGCTCGAGCTCGGGATGCCCGCTCGTCATACCGAACGCGCGCAAGCGCTCGGCGAGAAGACCGTGCGGCCAGAAGCCGCGCTGCACGGGATTGCCGATGAACGCGACGAGCGCCAGCTGCAGCTCGCGGGCGAGCACGCGCAGGTCGCGGCGCCGGAAGAGGCTCTCGCCGCTGCCGTGGCCGGACATCACGACGACGCCCTTCACGACCGGCACGTCGTCCGGCAGCCACAGGTCGAACCGCACCTCCTCGCGCGATCCCTCCCCCTTCGTCCGCACGGCCTCGCGCCACTGCGCGTCGGTGATCCGCCAATCCCAGTCGCGCCCCACCGCCTGCTGGGGCGACGGGGTGCCCCACTTCGCCTCGTCGAGGACGCCGTCCCAGCCCGCGGAATCCTTCGCTCGCACGTTGGCGTTCACCCAGCCGATCGCGTGGCACTCGGGCAGGGGCTCGTAGCGGGACCACTCCCGTCCCCCGTCCACCGCGCGCGGTGCGATCCACTGCGCCTCGAGCCACGGCAGGATCTTCTCGGCCCAGCGCGTCCCGTGCTCCCGCAGGCCCGGGCCGCTGAAGTGAACGCCCTCGCCGTCGCGTTCCCGGAGTGATCCCTTCAAGGCGTCGGTGTCGGGGCCCGCGAGGGCGATGCCGTCGTGCGCGACGGCGGCCTGTGCGGCCCGGATGTCGTCACTCCTCTCGTCGCCGGGCACGTGGTAGCTCGCCTGGGCCACGAACCATGGCACGTCCCAGCCGGCGTCCTGCCGCGACGCGCGGATGATCCGCTCGAGATACTCGCGATAGAGCCGGCCGGGCAGCGTGCGCGTCGGATCCTTCTGGTTGGCGTCGCTCTCCCCCTGGTGCCAGAGCACCGCGCGAAGGCCGCGCGGTCCGGCGGCCTCGAGCCCCGCGACGAGCCCGGCGTAGGCGGCGCCGTCGCTCGACCACGTGCCGTCGGGCAGCCGGGACACGCGGCTTTCGATCGTCGGCGGAGCGGGAAAGGTCGCGCCCTTGGGCAGCCATTCACGCACACTCGTCGCCCCGATGCCCCGGGCGATGAACCCCACCGGGACGTCGAGCCGCCGCACGAGCTCGTCGCCGAGCGGCGGCATGAAGCTCCCCTGTGATCCGCTCGCGCCGGGCTGCGGGTCGTTCGCGATCCGCCAGGCCGTGCCGTCGAACGAGGCGACCCGCCCGGTCGTCGTCACCTGCCGCTCCTCGCCGTGGTTGGCCGAGTTCGACTGGCCCACGACGACGAAGACCTCGCCGATGCCGACATGCGGCACGCTGCCGACGGCGCACACGGCCCCCTCGTGCACGACACGCACATCGAGCCGCCACCAGCCGCCGGCCGCGCCGGTCACGGTGCCGGACAGGGCACTTCCCGTCACCGTCCCGCCGATGCGTTGCCAGGCAGGCTCGGCATCGCCGTGCACGAGACGGGCCTCGACCACGGCGCCCGCCGGACACGCCTCCGACAGCTCGCCGACGACGCGCATGCTGCCGCGGCCGGGCGACGTGCGCTGCACGACCTGCCAGTCGAGCGGCGCCGAGAGACGCAGCTCGACGGCCGGCACGGCCGAGGCACCGACCACGAGGCAGGCGAATGGCACAAGAGCCGGTGCGAGGCACCACCGCACGGCACCGGGACGCGACCGTCTCCCGGCCCGACGCGCATGGGATCCCGAAGCCATGGTGGTTTCTCGACGGGGTGGATGCCGACGGCGACACGCCGTGCGACGATCCTACCCGCCTCGCCGTATGATCTCGACCGCGTCCTGCTCGACCCCACGCGCGCCTCGTCCATGCCCGCCATCCCCATCCTCGCCGCGGCCGAACTGCCCCCGTTTCTCGCGACGCCGCTCGCCGGGGAGTTCGCGCTGCATGATCGGCTTCACGAACGGCCGGCGGCGGAGTTCGCGCCGATCGCGGGCACGATCCGCGGACTGGTGACCCGCGGCGAGATCCGCATCGACGCGGCGCTGCTCGATCGGCTGCCCGCGCTCGAGATCATCGCCGTGTTCGGCGTGGGCTACGACGGCGTGGACGTCGCGGCGGCCCTCGCGCGAGGCGTGCTCGTCACGCATACGCCCGGCGTGCTCGACGACGACGTGGCGGACCTCGCCATCGCGCTCATGCTCTGCACCGCGCGGCGGATTCCCGCGGCCGACCGGTTCGTGCGGGACGACCGCTGGCCCACCGGGCCGCTCCCGCTGGCACGTGGCATGTCACGGCAGCGGCTCGGCATCCTCGGCCTCGGACGCATCGGGCGGGCGATCGCGCGGCGGGCGGAGGGCTTCGGCATGTCGATCGCCTACACGGCCCGCGCTCCCAAGCCGGACGCACCATGGCGGTATCTTCCCGATCCGGTCGCGCTTGCGGCGGCGAGCGACTTCCTCGTCGTGACCACGCCGGGCGGCGCCGCGACACGGCACCTCGTCGATGCCCACGTCCTCGAGTCGCTCGGACCCGAGGGCATCCTCGTGAACATCTCGCGCGGCTCGGTGGTCGACGAGCGGGCGCTCATCACGGCGCTCGAGCGCGGCACGATCGCCGGCGCGGGACTCGACGTCTTCGAGGACGAGCCACACGTGCCCGAGGCGCTGCGACGTCATGCCCACGTGGTGCTCACGCCGCACATGGGCAGCGCCACGACCCGCACGCGCGAGGCGATGGCGGCGCTCGTCGTCACGAACCTCCGCGAGCACTTTGCAGGCCGGCCGGTGCCCACGCCGGTGCCGGAATGCGCCGGCCGCTGATGGTCGCGGCACATCCATCGTGAGGCGCGAATCGACGGACAGGGAAGCCGGTCGTTCGACGACGTCCATTCGCACGCCTGGAGGCGTGCGCCACTGGGGGCAGGGCAAGACGACCATTCGCACGCCTCGAGACGTGCGCCACAGGTCGCAGGGGAAGACACCCACTCGCATGCCTGGAGGTGTGCACCACAGGGAACATGGGACGACGACCATCCACAGCGCTCGGGGCGTGGGCCACAGAGAGAGGCACGGGGGTTCGGTGCGGCGATCGAGCGGCCGGACACCGTCGCTCAGCGCGGGTCGGCCGGCGGTGCGGCGGCAGGTGTCGCCTGCCAGCGCGCCGGTGCGGTCGTCCCGTCGAGCGTGACGATCGTGATGCCACCGTCGAGGCTGCCCACCGCGAGCAGGCGGCCGTCGTGCGACGTGGCGAGGCTCGTCGTCGGCGTGGCTCCCGTGGCGAACGAGGCCGTGCGCGTGCCGTCCGCCAAGGCATGCACGTACACGGTGCCCGAACGGTCGCCGACCGCGAGCCGACCCCCGCCGAGCCGGCAGAGCACCTCGACCGAGTCGGCGAAGCCCCCGATCCGACGTGATTCCTTGCCGGTGTCGACGTTCCAGATCCGCACGGCGCCGTCGCGGCCGCCCGTCGCCACGAGCGGCCCGTCCGCCAGCCAGCAGGCCGCGTTCACCGGGGCGGCGTGGCCCGCGAACGTGGTCGTGAGCCGTTCTGCCGCCACGTCGAGGACCTTCGCCGTATCGTCGCGGCTCGCGGTCACCAGCCGCCGCGCGTCGGGTGAAAACGCGACCGCCTGCACCCAGTCCGCATGATCCGCCCGCTCGCCGAGCTGTGCGCCCGTGTCGGTGTCGAAGAGGCGCACCGTGCGATCGGCACCGGCGGCGACGAGCCGGCTGCCGTCGGCGTTGAAGGCCACGCTGAAAAACGCGTCGTCGGCGACACCGAGGTCGGCGACGAGTCGGCCATTCTCCACGTCGAAGAGCTTCACCTCGCCGAGGACGCCGGGCGTGCCGGCAGCGACGGCGATCCGGCGGCCGTCGGGATGGAACGCGAGGGCATGGACCCGCTCGGCGACGTTCGTGATCCGCGCGAGGAGCCGACCGTCCGGCACCGACCAGATGAGCACCTCGTGATAGCCCGAGCCGGCAAGCCGCGTGCCATCGGGATGGAACGCGAGCGCCGACACGGCCACCGGGGCCGGATACACCGCGGGCGGATCAGGCTGCCTCACCCGCGGCATGATCCGCACGAGTGGAGCCTCGGGATCGGCACCGGCGTCGAGCCGCGCGCCGAGCGCGACCCAGCGCCGGATGAGATCGACCTCGGCCGGGGAGAGCGGTGTGCCGTCCTTCGGCATCGAGCCATCGGCCACCTCCGTGCACAGGGGCGATTCGGGATCACCCGGCACGACCGCGGCACCGGCGGCACCGGTGGCCAGGAGGGCCGCGTAGTGGGTCATCACGTGTCCGCCACCGGGCTCGCGGGGCGTGTGACACGCCACGCACTTCGCCCGCAGGATCGGCGCGATCTCGTGCGTGAACGAGACCCAGCGGCCTCCCGCCCGCAGCACGTGCTCGATCTCGGCGTCGCGCGCGGCGATGCCACCGCGCACCGCTCGACCCTCGTCCACCGTCGCCCGCTCCTTGGCCGCGAGCGTCGCGGCCTCGGCGTCGAGCTGTCGCAGCGCCTCCTGCCGGCGCCGCGCGAGGTCGCTCACCTCGCGGCGCACGTCTGCCGCCCGCGCGTCCGCCGCACGGGCCTCGTCCCGCAGCCGCGCACGCTCCGCGTCGAGCCGGAGCACCGTCGCGGGCAGCGCCGGCGTCGTCTGGGGCGGCTCGGCCCCCACGAGGCCCGCCGCCGGGCAAAGACCCGCGAGCACGAGCCAGCCGCGGGCCGTCCAGGCGCGCGGCCCGCGGAGGGACGCCGTCGACATCCTCACGCGATCACCTCCGTGACCGGTCGCCCCGCGATCGACAGCGGCCGCCCGGTGAGGTCGTGAACCTCGGTGCCCGGATCGATCCCCATGAGCATGTAGAGCGTGGCGGCCAGGTCCTCGGGACGCACCGGGTGGCGGGCGGGAAACATCCCGTGGGCGTCACTCGCACCATGGACGAAGCCGCGCTTCACGCCCCCGCCGGCGAGGAGCGCGGTGTAGCACTGCGGCCAGTGGTCCCGGCTGGCGGCGTCGTTGATCTTCGGCGTGCGCCCGAACTCGCCCACCCAGAGCACGAGCGTGTCGTCGAGCAGGCCGCGTTCCTCCAGGTCGTCGAGCAGCGCCGAGAGCGTGCGGTCGGTGATCGGGTGGTGGTACTTGTCCACGATCTCGAACATCCGCGTGTTGTCGAATCCGTGCGTGTCCCAGCCCCCCTCGTCGATCCGCTTGCCGCCGATCGAGCTGGCGAAGTAGACCGTCACGAAGGTCACGCCCGCCTCGACGAGCCGCCGCGCGAGCAGGCAGCCCTGGCCGTAGGTCGTGCGGCCGTAACGGTCGCGGAGCGCCGCCGGCTCGGCCTCGAGATCGAAGGCCTCCTTGACGCGGGCACTCGTCAGCATGCGGATCGCCTTGTCGTAGGCGGCGTCGAACCCGCCCACGTCGGCCGACCGTTCGAGGAGACCCGCCTCGCGGTCGATGATCCGCTGCAGCTCGCGTCGCCGCTCCATCCGGCCGAGTTCGAGGTCCGCGGGGAGGGAGAGCTGCGGCAGGCGGAAGCCCTCCGTGGCCGGGTTCTCGGTGAAGAAGAAGGGATCGTGCCGCTTGCCGAGGAAGCTCGCGTGCTGCCCCGGCGTGATCGACCCGTCGGAGATCGTGTAGGGATACGAGACGGACGTCGGCATCTCGTCGCGACGCGGCGCGACGGCGTCGACGACCGAGCCGTACGCGGGCCAGAGGTCAAGCGAGTCGCGCAGCCGCTGGTCGTCGCTCGGCGGCGCGTGCCCCGTGAGCGCGTAGTAGCCGGCCGAGTTATGGTTTTTCATGGTGTGCGTCATGCTGTGGATGAGCGTGACGCGGTCCATCCGCTTGGCCATCTCCGGGAAGTGCTCGGAGACCGGCAGCCCCGGCACGACGCTCGAGATCGGTGCGAGCGGGCCGCGGATCTCGCGCGGTGCGTCGGGCTTCATGTCGAACGTGTCGAGGTGGCTCGGCCCGCCCCACTGGAAGAGGAAGATCACGCGCCGGGCCCGCACCGGGAGGCTCGCCACCGACGCGGCCCCGAGCACCCGCGGCAGCGTGAGGCCGAGCATGCCAGCCCCGCCCGCGCTGAGGAGATGCCTGCGGCCGAACGCCGCCCCCCTGGCACCACGACAGCCTCGCACGGATCGTGTCATCGCTCGCCGTCTCCTCGCCTCGCTCGCGCCGCCGGTCAGTTGCGGAACAGCAGTTCCTTCGCGTTGAGCAGCGCCCAGGCGAGATCCTCGGCGGCCGCCCGGGGATCGTCGGTCGTGGTGAAGGCCGCGACGGCCGCGGCGCGCTCCGTCGGTGTCGGCGGCCGCACGAGCGCCGCCCAGAAAAGGTCGTCGACGATCTGCTCCGGGGCTCGATCGGCGGCGAGGAGCCGCGCGAGGCGGTTGTCGCCCGCGCCGAGCCGCTCGTGCAGCCCGGCGCCGCCCACGAGAGCGAGCGCCTGTGACAAGGTCGGCTCGTTGCTCCGCTCGCACTCGCAGGCAAGCAGCCGCTCGGGCCGGCCGAAGAGCCGCAGGAAGCGGTCCCCGTCGGCGGCCTTGCGCCGCACCCGCTCGACGCCCGCCACCTCGCCGGCGCGGGTGCCTGCCGGATAGCCCTCGAACCGGGCCGACGCGCCGAGCACCTGCGACTGGGCGTCGAGGATGCGCTCCGCCGATCGGCGCCGCACGACCGCCCGGGCGAAGAGCGACTCGTCGGCGGCGACGCCGTCGGCCGTTCCCGAGGATGCCAGGCCATACGTGCGGGACGTGCAGAGCATCCGCACCAGGGCGCGGACGTCGTGGCCGGAGGCGATGAATGCGTCGGTGAGCCGCTCCAACAGCGCGGGATGCGAGGCGGGGTTCGTATCGCGGAGGTCGTCCACCGGCTCGACGAGCCCGCGGCCCATGACGTGGAACCAGATGCGGTTGACCTGCGCCCTGGCGAAGCGGCGATTCTCCGTCGCGGTCAGCCAGACGGCGAGCGACTCGAGCCGGTCCTGGCCCGCCGCTCCGGCCGCGGGGGCACCGCCGAGCAGCCGCGGCGTGGCCGGCTGGTCGGTCCGCGGGTTCTTCAGTTCCTGCGGATCCTTCACCACCACGATCTGCTCGCCGACGAACTCGTGCTTGTCGAGCTTGTCCTGCCGGTCGTTCTTCACCACCTCGTAGTCGATGCCGGTGAAGACCGCCGTCCAGTCGTGGTATTCGTCCTGCAGCCAGCGGTCGAAGGGATGGTTGTGGCACTTCGCGCACTGCAGCCGCACGCCGAGGAACACCTGCGCCGCGGTCTCCGCCCGCACGACCGGCTCGCGATGGGCACGCCAGAAGTTCGCCGGCGGCACGTCGTACGTGCTGCCGCGCGCCGCGACGATCTCACGCACGAACCGGTCGAGCGGCATGTTCTCGGCGAAGCTCCGGCGCATCCACTCGTAGAACACCCCCACGCCCTTCGCGTCGAGCGTCTTTTCCTCGACGCGCAGGAGATCGCCCCAGACGCCCGCCCATGTCGCGGCCCACTCCGGACGGACAAGCAGCGCGTCCACGAGCCGCTCCCGCTTGTCGGCCCCGGGGTCGGCTGCGAAGGCCCGCGCCTCGTCGATCGTGGGCAGCACGCCGGCGAGGTCGAGGAAGACGCGTCTGAGGAAGACGAGGTCGTCCGCGGGAGGAGCGGGATTCACGCCGAGCTGCCGCAGCCGCGCGAAGATCTCCTCGTCGACGAGGTTCACGGGTGCCGGCCCGGTCCACGCCGCGCCCTCGCGGGCTTCGACGAGGGTGGCGCGGGCGACCGTCTGTCCGGTGAGATACCGCACCGCCACCGTGACGAGCGCGGGGCGCCCGAACCGCACGACACCGTCCACGGACACGGTGATGGTCGGGTCGGACGGCTCGAAGACCGCCATCCGCGTGACGTCGGCGGCACCGCCGTCGGTGAACCGGGCCGTGACGCGCAGCGGCACCGTGCCGGAAGCACCCCTGATCACCGCGTCGGCCGGCTCGACGGTGAGCCCCACGATCGTGGGTGCGTCGGCCCGCGGGCCCTGCGCCCCCTCGCGCACCCACCGCGCGAGCACCTCGAATTCCGGATCCTCCGGGCCGAACCTCCGCCCGCCGCCATGCGGCACCTGCGCGGTGGCCTTCAGGAGCACGAGGCTGCGCTCGGGTGCGATCCTGTTGATCCGCCGTCCGGCGGAAGATGCCACGATCTCGCGCCAGTCGGCGGCGGGATCCTGGCCGCGCAGCGACAGGAAGAATCCCCCCTTGCCATGGAGGTTGCCATGGCAGGTCCCCGCGTTGCATCCGGCTTTCGACAGCACCGCCATCACGTCGCGGTCGAAAGCCGCCGACACCGCGGCCGGGGCGATCGGGATCGCCGGCTCGGCGGCATGCGTCGCCGTCGGCGCGCACGTCAGGAGCACCGCGACCGAGAGCGCCACGACGCCCACAGGCGGCCGATCGAGCCGGAGTCGCACGCCGCATGCACGCATACAGGAACCCCTCGCACGGGATTCTTCGACCCGCGGGACTCCGCAAGTTTACCATTCCACTGTCGCGACCGACATCGATCCCTCCGCCTGGTCGAGGCCCCCATGATTCACGGTTGCACGGCGGTCTGCCGCCGCGTCGCGCAGCCGGCGCTCGCCGCGCTGCGCGTCGGGGTGGCGCTGCTCATCGTTTCATGGCCCCCGGCGACACCGCTCGGGATGAACCTGCTCGGCGGCTCGGGCATCGGCGTCGCCGCCGATCCCCCGGCGGCTCCGCAGGTGCCCTCGGACCTCGATCCGCGCGTCGCGACGCGGGCACCGGGCGTGCGCCTCGAGCTCGTCGGTGAGCATCCCGACATCGTGACGCCCACGGGCATCGACGTCGACGGCTCAGGACGCATCTGGATCGTCGCCTGCCACACGCACTTTCGGCCGACCGGATACGAGGGCCCCGAGCACGACGAGGTGATCGTGCTCGGTCCCGACGGCGCCCGCCATGTCTTCGCGAGCCGCACCACGACCACGATGAACCTCCTCCTCGCGCCGGAGGCTCGGCGCGCCGGATACGAGCCGCGCCCGGAGGCACCCTGGGTGCACCTCGCCGAACGCAGCCGCATCGTCCGGCTGCGGGACGGCGACGGCGACGGCACGGCCGACGTCGAGGAAGGGGTCGTCACGCTCGAGACGGTGACCGACTATCCGCACAACGGCCTGGCCGGCATGGCCTGGCATCCGGATGGCGATCTCGTCTTCTCGCTGGGCGAGAACTTCGGCAAGGAGTGGACGCTCACCGGACGCGACGGTGCGACCCTGCGCGGTACCGGCGAAGGGGGCGTGTTTCGCTGCACCGCCGATGGCCGTGGTCTGCGAAGGATCGCGCGCGGTTTCTGGAACCCCTTCGGGATCACCGTCCTGCCCGACGGCGAGATCTTTGCGGCCGACAACGATCCGGGCAGCCGACCGCCCTGTCGGCTCCTGCAGGTCGTGACGGGCGGCGACTACGGGTTTCAGTGGCTCTACGGCCCGAGTCCCGTTCATCCCTTCGTCGCCTGGAACGGCGAGCTGCGTGGAACGCTCGGCATGATCCACGGCGTCGGCGAGGGGCCGTGCGCGGTTCTGCCGCTCGGCGGCGGCCTCGTCGTACCGTCGTGGAGCCAGCATCGCGTGGACTACTTCGCGATGACGCGGCGCGGAGCCGGCTACGACGCGGTGCGGCACGAGCTCGTCTCCGGCGGCGACCACTTCCGTCCGACGTGCATGGCCCGCGGCCCCGACGGCGCCTTCTACCTCGCCGACTGGGTCTTCAGTTCGTACACGATCCACGGCCGCGGCCGGATCTGGCGGCTCTCGATCGACGAACAGTCGGCGCCATGGCTCGCCCCGACGTGGCCCGAGGCGACCCCGGCGGCACGTCGGGCCACGGAGCTGCGCGAGGGCGACAGCGCGGGCGAAGCGGCGTCGCGCCGCGACCTGCTCGCACTCGTGCGCTCGGACGATGCGGTGCTCGCCGACGCGGCGCTGGCGGCCCTCTGCCGCGAGGCGGAAGCGGCAGGACCGGCGGCGCTCGCGGCGCTCGCCCCGGAGGAACAGGCGTGGACGCTCGTCGCCCTGCGCAAGGCCGGCCTCGACGCGAGCCGTTGGGTGCGGGCGGTGATCGATCGGGCGGATGGCGATCTGCTCTTCGAGTGCCTGCGCTGGATCGCCGACGGCGACCTGCGGGAATTCGCACCCGAGGTGGAGGCCGTGCTCGCCCGCACCGATCTCGACTATCGCACGTTCGAAGCGGCGCTTGCCGCGGCGAACACGCTGCGGGGCGAGCCGGGCGCCGGCGTGACCGACGCGAAGGTGCTCGGCGCGCGGCTGGCCGATCCCGCGACGCCCCCGCGGATCAAGGGATTCATCGTGCGGCTGCTTCCGCCGGGAGACGTGGCCCTCGCACCGGACCGCGTGCGGGAGCTCCTCGCGCTCGGCGACGCGGCGCTCACGCGCGAGGTCGTCCGCACGCTCGCCGTGGGTGGCGATGCCGGCTCCCTGCCCCTGCTCGCCGAGATCGCCGCCGATCCGACCAAGCCTGCGGACCTGCGTGCCGACGCCATCGCCGGCCTCGGCGCGAGCGCGCGGTCCGAGGACGTCGACCTGCTCGTCTCGCTCGCCGGAGGCGCGCGGGGCTCGGTCCGCGAGGAGGCGCTCCGCGGGCTCCGCGGCCGACCGCCCGAGTCGCTGTCTTCCGCGACGCTCGCGTCGATCGCGAGCGCACGGGATGCATCGCGAGACGAGGCCGACCTCGTCGCGGCGATCACCGATCCCGCATCACTCCGCGCCGATCGTCCCGAGGTCGGTGACACGGCGGCCTGGCTCGCCCGGCTCGACGCCGTCTCCGGACCGGCCGATCCGGAGGCTGGACGTCGCATCTTCTTCCACGCCCGGGTCGGGCAGTGCGGCACGTGTCATCGCCGCGACGGACGCGGCGCCGTGGTCGGTCCCGATCTCACCCTCGTCGGACGGCAGGGAGACCGCGTGTCGCTCCTCCGTTCGCTCCTCGAGCCCGACCGGGACGTCGCGCCCCAGTACCGTGCCCACGTGCTCCAGCTGACGGACGGCACGGCATTCACCGGCATGCTCCTGCGGTCGAGCAACGTGGAGGTCTACCGCGATCTGACCGGGCGGGAGCGGCGGTTCGCACCGGAGGAGATCGACGAGGCGCATGAACTGCGCACGAGCGTGATGCCCGCCGGCCTGCCGCTCGGGCTGACCGACCGGGAACTGCGCGATGTGCTCGCGTGGCTGGCGATCCAATCGCCCTGAGTCGGAGACACGAACCACGAAGCGGCACCACCACACCCCACCCAGGAGCATCTTCGGTCCGGGGCTGCCCATGCCCCGAGAGCCGGCGTACTACCGGGAGCGGGTTTTTCTTGAGATCGTGCAACCTGGATGCCGGGAGGGGCTGCCGGTGTCCTCAAGCGAGCTGTGGAAGCAAGCGAAGCCATGGATGGCGAAGCGCAGCGGACACGCAGTGAACGGAGGCCTGGAGGGCCGGAGTGAACGTCCAGCGAGAGGACGCCGGTAGCCCCGACCTTGCTCGAACAGGTGTCAACGATTGGATGCTCCCGGGAGAACGTCGACGATCGCAGCCAGGATGGCGGAGCGAGGAGACGTCGAGTGAGCGGAGGGCAGGATGCCCGCAGCGAACGTCCGGCGACGGGGCATGGGCAGCCCCGGACCACGCCAGAGGTGGATCGAATCGACAGCGTCTCAATCGACGCCGTCATCCCGAGTCTCACCATGCACGGTGACGACGATGCACCGCGGGCCGCCGCGATCCCGGTGCTCGCAGAGATAGATGCCCTGCCAGGTGCCGAGGCACAGATGACCGTCGCGCACCGGCACCGTGACGGAACTCCCCATGAGCGACGCCTTCACGTGGGCCGGCATGTCGTCGGGACCTTCGCATGTGTGGGCGTAGGGAAGGTCATCGGGCGCGATCGTGTCGAGCGCCATGGCGAGATCGCCCGGCACGTCCGGGTCGGCGTTTTCATTGATCGACAGGCTTGCGGACGTGTGCCGGATGAAGACGTGGACGAGCCCGACCCTGAAGCGCCGCAGGTCGGGCAGCGCGGCTGTCACCTCGCCCGTGATGAGGTGACAGCCGCGCCGTCGCGGGGCGAGCCGGATCTCCTGCTGAAGCCATGCCATGCGGCGAGTTGTCTCACGGGCTGCCGATGACCGCAACGAGCGCCGGCACGGGCAGGTGCCCGGACCGGCACTGGACCGTCCGCCGGGGGTTGTTTTCCGCACGGGCCCAGATGACGATGCCGGGCGGCAGGATGGTGGCCGGCGGGTATTCGGTCCCGGCGCCGCGGCACCAGCCCGACCCGGGGCATGTTCGGCCCCGGGACTTCGTACCCTTCGCACTCCGCACCCCGTGAAACCATGCGCCACATCATGACCGCCGTGATCATCACCGGCCTCGTCGCCTCGAACGTCGTCGCTGCTGCTCCCGACCCCGACGACGTGCTTCCCACGGTCGGCTCGATCGAGCGGCTCGATCCGCGTCTCGACACGCTCGTTCCACCCGGGGCGACGATCGAGGTGCTCGCGAGCGGCTTCGCGTGGAGCGAGGGGCCGGTGTGGGTGCGCGCGGGCGGCTGGCAGCCCGAGGCGTGCCTCCTCTTTTCCGACATCCCGCGCAATCGGATCAATCGCTGGCGTCCGGGCCACGGCATCGACGTCTTCATGGAGCCGAGCGGCTACACGGGCGTGGCCGAGTATGGGACCGAACCGGGCTGCAACGGGCTGACGCTCGACCGCGAGGGGCGTCTGCTTCTGTGCGAGCACGGAGACCGACGCGTGTCGCGGCTCGCGCCGGACGGCGGGAAGCTGACGCTCGCCGACCGCTGGGAGGGCAAGCGGCTCAACAGCCCCAACGACGTGGTCGTGCATTCCTCCGGGGCGATCTACTTCACCGACCCGCCCTACGGGCTGCCCGACCGCTACGACGACCCACGGCGCGAGCTCGACTTCTGCGGCGTCTACCGGATCGGCGTCGACGGCCGCCTCGACCTGCTCTGCCGCACGATGACGCGCCCCAACGGGCTCGCCTTCTCCCCCGACGAGAAGACGCTCTACGTCGCGCAGTCCGATCCCGAGGCGCCGATCTGGCGTGCCTTCGCCGTGAAGCCCGACGGCACGCTCGACGGCGATGGCCGCGTGTTCTTCGATGGCTCGCGACTCTTCAAGACCCGCAAGGGGCTTCCCGACGGACTCAAGGTCGACGCGGCGGGGCACCTGTTCGCCACCGGTCCGGGCGGCGTGCTCGTCTTCACCCCCGACGGCACGCACCTCGGCACGATCCTCACCGGGCAGAAGACCGCCAACTGTGCCTTCGGGGAGGATGGCCGCACGCTCTACATGACGGCCGACTCGCTGCTCTGCCGCGTGAAACTCGCGACGCAGGGAGCGCTTCCGGGGCGTTGAGTCCGGGCCCGCGCGGTCACCGCGGGGCGGTCAGATCACACCGCGTTCGGCGAGCAGGCCCATCACCGCCTCGACGCTGCGTCCGAGCGGCCACTCGTGCGTGGGCAGGACGAGATCCGGCGCGACCGGCGGCTCGTAGGGGGCGCTCACGCCGGGAAAGTCGGTGATCTCGCCGGCATCGGCACGCGCGTACGCCCCGCTCCCGTCGCGGCGGCGACACACCTCGACGGGTGCGGCGACGTGGACGACGAGAAAGCGGTCGGGGCCGACGCGCTCGGCGGCACGCTGCCGCACCGCCGCGTCCGGGGCGACGAACGACGCCAGGACGATGATGCCCGCCTCGTTGAAGAGCCGGGCGACCTCGGCCGAGCGACGCAGGTTCTCGCTGCGCTCGTCGGCGGAGAAGCCGAGGTCCCGCGAGATTCCCTGCCGCATTCCCTGCCCATCGAGCACGGTGACGGCATGGCCGGCGTCGAAGAGCCGCCGCTCGACGGCCCGGGCCAGCGACGTCTTGCCGGAACCCGGCAAACCCGTGAAGAGCACGGTCACCGGCTTCTGCCCGAAACGGGACGCCCGCTCGTCGGAGGTCACCTCGCTGGCACCGGCGGACTGCTCGCCGACCGACGGCTCCGCATCCCAATGGGCGACGCCCCCGTCCTCACGCTCGCGATCGATGATCATGCCGGCGGCGACCGTCGCGTTCGTGAGCCGGTCGATCATGATGAAGCCGCCCGTCGCCCGGTTGCGCCGATACGCGTCGAACGCGATCGGCGCGGTGAGGGTGACGCCGCAGCGCCCGATCTCGTTGAGGCCGAGCGTGGGGGCCGGCTCCCGGTGGAGCGTGTTGATGTCGATCCGGTACCGGAGCGTCGCCACCGAGCCCGGCACGACCTTCGTCGTCTGCTTGAAGAGGTACTGACGGCCCGGTACGAGCGGTTCCTCGGACATCCACACGACCATGGCGTCGAAGCGACGATCGACCTTCGGGACATTGCCGGGACGCACGAGCATGTCGCCCCGGCTCGAGTCGATCTCGTCCTCGAGCGTGAGCGTGACCGACTGCGGCGCGAAGGCCTCGTCGAGGTCGCCGTCGAACGTCACGATCCGCTTCACGCGGCTTCTCTTGCGCGACGGCAGCGACAGCACCTCGTCGCCGCGGCGGATGATCCCCGAGGCGACGGTGCCCGAGAAGCCGCGGAAGTCGAGGTTGGGCCGCAGGACGAGCTGCACCGGGAAGCGGAAATCCTCCATGTTGCGGTCGGAGCCGATGTAGACGCCCTCCAGAAAGGGCATGAGCGGCGACCCGGCGTACCACGGCATGTTGGGGCTGTGGGCGACGACGTTGTCCCCCTTGAGCGCCGAGATCGGCATGAAGTGGACGTCGGGCAGCTCGAGGCGGGAGGCGAAGTCGACGTAGTCGCGCTTGATCCGCTCGAACACCTGCTGGTCGTACCCGACGATGTCCATCTTGTTGATCGCGACGACCACGTGCTTGATGCCGAGCAGCGACACGATGAAGGAGTGCCGCTTCGTCTGCGGGAGCACGCCGTGCCGGGCGTCGACGAGGATGATCGCGAGGTCCGCCGTCGAGGCGCCCGTCGCCATGTTGCGGGTGTACTGCTCGTGGCCGGGGGTGTCGGCGATGATGAACTTGCGCTTGTCGGTCGAGAAGTAGCGGTAGGCGACGTCGATCGTGATCCCCTGCTGCCGCTCGTCCTCCAGGCCGTCGGTGAACAGCGCGAGATCCACCTCCTCGCCGGTGGTGCCGTAGCGGGAGGTGTCTTTCTTGATCGCG
>CAIWZS010000245.1 GCA_903917235.1 uncultured Planctomycetaceae bacterium
GAGCCTCGGGAGGAGCGGCCCGGGCGTCCGGAGCGGGTTTCTCGATACGCTCCGCACCCGCTTTGTTGGCGTTTTTCTCGCGTCGGCGCAGGCCGCGTCCCAGTTCGCAGTTTCCCGACATGCGTGGGTGGCGTCCGGCACCGCTCAGAGACTGTGAATATCGATCGCGGGCAGTTCGTCGGGCGAGGCTTGAAAGACGTCGCGATCGTCATGGATCTGCACGAGCTCGCCCCAGTCGGTGGGCGGGCCACGAGCGGGCGACACCGGTGGCGGCTCGAGCGGTTCGCCAAGAGTGCCGAATGAGGTATTCTGCCCAGACCGATCCCCGATAGCTCAACGGTAGAGCGAGCGGCTGTTAACCGCTAGGTTATAGCGTCGAATCCTACTCAGGGAGCTTTCTTCGCCGGGTGCTGCACCGGCTCGCATCGAGCCGACGGCCATTCACCTGGAATGCTCCTGTGCCGATGCCCGACCGCGCCAGGTGACCACCCAGGCCACGATCAGGGCATGCTCGACCACGATCAGCCCGGCGATGAGCAGGTGCCCGGGCACGCCGAGCCCCGTCGCCCGCTCGAGCGTCCACCAGGCCACACCGCCCACCGGCAGAAACAGCGCCACCGCCGTGACCAGGCCGGCGTTGCTCTCGCGGCGGACGATGCCGGCGAACAGGTGCACGACGGCATTGATGAGCGTGAGATAGATGGCGAGAAAACCCCAGGCGAGATCGAGACCCGCCGCGAGCCCAATCGCCACGAGATCGACGCCCCAGACGCCGAGCGAGTTGATCCAAAACGTGGCCGGCCGGGAGAGGGCTTCACCGCCGGCCTGGGCGTTGATCTGCCGGCGAAACCGGTCGCCGATGTGCTCCTCGGCCTGATGGATGAGATAGAGCGGCAACTGGGCCGTGACCAGCCCGAGGGCGGGCGAGGCGACGGCGAAGACGGCCGGCAGGAGCCCGACGATGAGCACCGCGGCGACGAGCCCCGCGGCCGGCCAGTTCCAGTCCTCCACTAGCCACCGCCAGCAGGCGGCCACCACGCCTTGCTTGGCCGCCGGCCGACATGCCCCCGCGTGATTCTCGGTCACGATGTCGCCCCACCGGTGGAAACACCCGCTTCCGGAATCACCGGCACGAGCAAGTGCGAATCATACGTGTCGCCGTAGTGGAGCAGATGCCGCCCGCGGTTCGAGTCCACAACTTTGCGATATGGCGGCGAGGGGATGATCTCGTCGCTCGCGACGATCAGCCGCAGCGATTCACCAGCCGCGAAGAAGGTGCTCGCCGGGTAGAGCTCGATCTCGACGGCCACCCGCTCACCGGGGGACAGAGGCTGCCGCGACCGGCCGGTGAGTACGGGCTGCCACGCTGTGGAGGCCGCGGTGTCGAGCTCGCGGCGTGAGACCCGGCAGAACCCCCGGCTGACCATGTCGGCGGCGTTGCCTACCGAACCGCGAAACGGCACGGGTTCGCCGGCACTGTCGAGCTTCTCGACCGCCACGAACAGCACCATGTCGTCCGGCGGCGGGCCACCACTGTCGGCCGCATCGGCTTCCACCCAGAGCCGCAGTTTCGTCGGGCCGGTCAACTCCGTCGCGCTCTCGAAGACGTGCGTGAAAGTGCTGCGGCCCCCGCGAGCCGGATGCCCGACGCTCGCCGCCACGTTACAGGGCCGCGTGTCGAGCGCGCTGGCACGGAGGAAAAGCGGCGTGAAGGCGGTCCGCTCGAGCGGCCACTCCTGCTCGTCCCTCACGGCATGGATCACTTCGCGGCTCGACCGCACCTCCAGTCGCACCGGGGCACGCTCGAGAAACCCGTTGGCGGTGTCCCCTTTGAGGAAGCAGTCCATGAACTGCCGCGTCAGCTCCTGCACCGCGGGCGAGTAGAAGACGTCCCACTTGCCGCCGCGGTGGGTGTAGAGCCACTTGTGCCGCGACCGGGCCCGCATGAAGGCGCGGAACGAGCCGACCGTATGCAGGCCGTGGTCGGAGAACGACGCGCAGACGAGCATCGGCAGGTCGATACAATCGCATCGGGCCGCCTTCTCCTCCCAGAACTCGTCAAACAGGGGATGCGCTGCGAGCCATTCGTCTGGCCGTCCGCCGTTGGCATGGATGAAGCCCTCGGCCGATCCGGTGAGCGCCGGCTTCACTTCCGTCGTCCACCAGAATGGCCCGAAGCCCTGATCCTCGACGCCCCCGGGGCATGTCTGATCGCGATACATGTCGGACAGCCCTTCCCAGGGCGCGATGCACTTGAGCGCGGGAGGCGGGCCGCCGTAATGCCTGCAGGCCGCCACGTGATACTGCGTGATCGCGAGGTAGCTCACACCGCTGAGACCGACGGCGCCTGTGCACCAGGGCTGGCGGCCCACCCATTCGATCGCGTCGTAATAGGCCTTGGCCTGAATGTCCGTGAACACGGTCGGCGGCCCTTCGCTGCCGCCGTAGCCAGGGAGGTTCAGGTTGACGAGCGTGTAGCCGGCGGGAATCCAGAAGTTGGGGTCGGGCGATTCCCAGCTCGTGATCGAGGAGAACCGGGGCCGGCCCTCCTGCGGAATGAGCCGATACTGCTGCGGCGGTCCTCCGAGAGGTGTCTTCCCGAGTGCGGGCAGGAGGTGGTTGTCGTAGGGATGGGCGCACATGACGACGGGGCGACGCTCCCCGGCGGCGTCGGACTGTCGCGACTTGAAGATGTTGGCCTTGAGCGCGTGGCCCTCCGGCAGCGGCACGTCGACGTCGTATTCGCAGAGCACGTCCGGGTCGGGTGGCACCAGCTCGCACTGCGGGTGGAAGAGCTGGCCGGTGGAGATCGCCCGCTGAGCGAGCGGGCCGATCGCCTGGAACGTCCGGATCAGGCTTTCGATGCTGTCCATGCGCGGTTCCTTCAAGGATTGAAACGGCGTCAGTGCGGCAAATGTTGTGCCTTTTTTGTCGCCTTCGCAACCATTGCCAGGCGGATAAGCGACTCATGAACGTCGCTTTCTGCGGGGGTCAGGGGCTGTGAATGGCAATCATCTGCGATTCGTGGAGCGGCCACCGCTCTGAAGATTCCCAAACACGCATCGTCCTCGGCTCATCGGGCGGGGGTTTCTCTTGGGAAGCCAGTGCTGGACGGGAACCCGTGCCGTAAGCGGTCTCGAGCCCCAGGGTGCTCCTTGAGGGTGGTGCCCTTCCCTGCGCACTTCGGGCCTACGTCGCTTTTTACGTCACGTCCAAGCCGGCTTTGCCATATTCTCCGCGAGAACAACGATTCGCACTGGTCCTACCCGGGGAGCTTTCGTGGCACAGGCAGGCGCGTGCCGGCACGGCGCCACCATCTTCGCCGTCCGCATGATGGCACCATGCCGCAACGGCTCGCACCGGGCGTCCCCGCTTCGGCGCAAATCCAAGAAGGATAGCCCGGTCAATGGCACTTCCTCACCGGTCTTCCGGCCGATGAGCGACTCGTGAGCCTCGGGAGGAGCGGCCCGGGCGTCTGGAGCGGGTTTCTCGATACGCTCCGCACCC
>CAIWZS010000246.1 GCA_903917235.1 uncultured Planctomycetaceae bacterium
TGCACCTACCAGGTCTGCCGCATGGTGCCCGAGCAGCGGGTTCGCACCTATCAGGTGTGCCGCATGGTGCCCGAGCAGCGGATCAAGAACTGCAGCTACCAGGTCTGCCGCATGGTGCCCGAGCAGCGGGTCCGCACCTACCAGGTGTGCCGCATGGTGCCGGAGCAGCGGATCAAGACCTGCAGCTACCAGGTCTGCCGCATGGTGCCCGAGCAGCGGGTCTGCACCTACCAGGTCTGCCGCATGGTCGCCGAGCAGCGGATCAAGACCTGCAGCTACCAGGTCTGCCGCATGGTGCCCGAGGTCCGCGTGCGTCACTGCACCTACAAGGTCTGCCGGATGGTTCCCGAGCAGTGCGTGCGGACCTACCAGGTGTGCCGGATGGTGCCGGAGCAGCGGGTGAAGACCTGCACGCAGCGGGTCTGCCGGATCGTCCGCGAGGAGCGGTGCCGCGAGGAGTGCACCAAGGTCTGCCGCATGGTCGAGGAGAAGTGCGTGAAGCAGGTGCCGGTGTGCACGACCCGCCCGGTCCACTTCACGAAGACGATCGAGGTCTGCCGGATGGTGCCGAAGAAGGTGCCCTACACCGTGATCCGCTGTGTGCCCAAGGTCGTGTACCGCGAGGTGGCATGCGACCCCGGCTGCGGCGTCGAGCCGAGCTGCAGCATCGAGCCGGGCTGCGGCATCGAGATGGACCCCGCCCGGCACGAGGATTCCGACACCGTGATCGAGCACGCCGCCGAGCCCACCCCGGCGGCCAGCGACGAGTGATCGGATCGTGACGGGCGGCCCGCCGGCCACCCGCCGATCGAGAACGGGAACGGCCCGGACGACGCGTCCGGGCCGTTCTGCGTTTCCGGGCGATCCGCGGGTCAGGCGGATTCGCATCGGAACCCGCGCAGCCGCTCGGTATGCTCGGATGGTCGGGTTGCGATCGTGGTGGACCGTGTTCGAGTCCCCGGTGCGACCGTGCACGTGGAGTCGTCATGCAATCGGGTCGCCCCGCGCGAATCGCGATCCTCGGAGTCCTGCTCGCGGCAGGCGGGGCGGGCTGCTCCCGTCCGGCGACGGAGTCGGCCGACGCCCAGGCGCCGCTTCGCGACCTGCCGCCCGCCGAGCCTGCCGAGCCGCTCGGGATCGGCGACCTGGCTCCCCGCATCGACGTGGCCCAGTGGCTCACGCGGCCCGCGCCGACCCTGCGGTTCGAACCGGGCGAGGTGGCGGTCGTCGAGTTCGTGACGTCCTGGTGCCCGCACAGTCGGGCCGTCGTCCCGTCCCTCAACGCGTTGCAGCGCCGATACGCGGGCCGTGGCGTGACGATCGTGGCCGTCACGCACGAGCCGGCCGAAGACGCCCGCGAGATCCTCGCGGCCAGGTCCGCAGGGGACGGGGCCGACGTCCCGGAATTCCCGGTCGGCTGCGATCCCGATCTGTCGACGCACGCGGGCTACCTCGACGCCGTCCGCGAGGACGGAGTGCCCACCGCGTTTCTCATCGGCAAGGACGGCCGGCTCGAGTGGTACGGACATCCCGAGATCCTCGAGGAGCCGCTTCGCCAGGTCGTCGAGGGCACGTGGGATCGGACGGCCTTCGCCGATCGCCAAGCCCGACTGGCCCCGCTCGCGCCGCGCGTGGTGGCGATCCTCGACGCCTTCGATGCCGACAAGCCGGCGGCCGTGCGGGCCTACCGCGACCTCGTGACGGAACATGCCGGACGCGCCGCCGAACTCAACGAGATCGCGTGGCTACTCGTCGAAGCCTCCGAGGGGGTGGACATCGGCAAGGATCCGGCGATCGGCGAGATCGTCGCGGCCGCCGTCGCAGCCGTCGAGGAGAGCCTGCACCTCGTCCCCGACGACGGCAACACGCTCGACACGCTCGCGCACCTGCAGGCGCTGCGCGGCGATCTCACCGCGGCGCTCGCGACCCAGCGTCGCGCGGCGGCCAACCCCGGGCTCTTCGCGCCCCGCATCCGACGCTACCTCGCCGAACTCGAAGCCCGCGTCCCCTCGGCCGCCGCGAAGCCCGGGTGACGGTGGCAGACGCGCTCATGCGACCATCCCGCCACGCCGCACTGCTCGTCACACTCGCCGTCACCACCGGCGCGGTCGCGCGGTCGGCCGACCCCTTCCCCGAACCTCCCGACACGGAGCGGCACGCCGGTGGCCCGCCGTCCCCCCGAGAGGCGGCAGCGCTCTTCGACCTGCCGCCCGGCTTCCGTGTCTCCGTCTTCGCAGCCGAGCCGGACGTGCGCAATCCCATCGCCATGGCCTGGGACCGACGCGGCCGGCTCTGGGTGGCCGAGAACTTCACGTACGGGGACGGGACGACCCGGTTCGACGACACGCTGCGCGACCGCGTGGTGATCCTCGAGGATGCGGATGGCGACGGCGCGGCCGATCGGCGGACGGTGTTCACCGACGCGGTCCGGATGCTGACGGGCATCGAGGTTGGCCGTGGCGGGGTGTGGCTCATGTGCCCGCCGCAATTGCTCTTCATTCCGGACCGCGATCGGGACGACGTGCCGGACGGTCCGGCCGAAGTCGTGCTCGACGGCTTCGAGGTCGGCAGGGCGAGCCACCACAACTTCGCCAACGGCGTGCGTTTCGGCCCCGACGGCTGGCTCTACGGGCGGTGCGGTCACTCGTGCCCCGCGCGGATCGGTCGCCCCGGCGCGCCGGACGAGAGGCGGTTCGCGATGGAGGGAGGGCTCTGGCGGTACCACCCGGAGACCGGCTCGATCGAGGTGCTCACGACGGGCACGACCAACCCGTGGGGCCACGACTGGACGGCCGAGGGGGAGTGCTTCTTCGTCAACACCGTCAACGGCCACCTCTGGCACATGATCCCCGGCGCCCACTTCGCACAGGCCAACGGCATCGATCCCAATCCGCTCACCTACGAACTCATCGACCAGCATGCCGACCACCACCACTTCGACACCGGCGCCGGGTGGCAGGCCTCACGACACGGTGCCGCCGACTCCCTCGGCGGCGGCCACGCGCACTCCGGCTGCATGATCTACGCAGGCCTGAACTGGCCGCCGGAGTGGCGGGGCCGGCTCTTCACGCTCAACTTCCACGGCCGCCGCGTGAACCAGGAAGTGCTCGCACGTGTGGGCAGCGGCTACGTCGCGCGGCACGCACCCGACCTCTTCACGAGCGGCGATCCGTGGTTCCGTGGAATCGACCTCGCCGCCGGCCCCGACGGCGGCGTGTTCGTGCTTGACTGGAGCGACACGGGTGAATGCCACGAACGCGACGGAGTGCATCGTTCGAGCGGACGTGTTTTCAAGTTCGTCCACGCCACGCCCGTGCCGCCGCCGCAACCCGATCTCGACGCCCTCGACGACGCCGGGCTCGCCCGCCTGCTGCGCGGACCGGACGGCTGGCACGCGACGCACGCGGCCCACGCGCTCGCCGAACGGGTCGCGACCCGCCCGGTGGACGACGCGGCGCTGGCGCTCCTCGAGGAGCAACTCACCCGCGGCGACGCCCTCGCTTCGGCGCCGCGGCCCGCGGGCACGCCCGCGATCGGCGCCTCGGCCCTCCGCGTCCGTGCGCTGCTCGCGCTCCATCGCGTGGCCGCCGGTCCACCGCATGCGGCCACCAACGTGACCGACGCCTGGAAGCGTCGTCTGGCCGAGTTCGCCATGGGTGACCGGGCGCACGAGGACGAGCACGTGCGGACGTGGGCCGTGCGGCTGCTGACGGAGTCATGGCCGCTCGACGGCGCGGTCGGGCCGGTGCCACAGGACGACCTCGTGAGCGAGCGCGTCGCACGCGAGTCGCACGCCCTCCTGCCGCGGCTCGAGCGCCTCGCCGGCGCAGAGTCGTCGGGCCTCGTGCGGCTCGCGCTCGCCTCGACGCTCCAGCGGCTTCCGGTCGCCGCCCGCTGCCGGCTCGCGACGGCGCTCGTGCGGCGCGAGGAGGACGCGGACGATCACAACCTCCCGCTGCTCGTCTGGTACGGCCTGATCCCGGTGGCCGAATCGGACCCGGCGACACTCGCCGACGTGGCGACCGCGTGCGCGTGGCCGACGACACGTCGGCTCGTCGCCCGCCGCCTCGCCGAGCGGATCGCGGCGGCACCGGCAGCGGTGGACCGGCTCCTTTCGGGAGCGGTGGCGAGCGGCGACGCGGCGAGGCTGGGAGACGTGCTCGGCGGCATGGCCGCGGGGTTCGCCGGGTGGCGGCGTGCCCCGAGACCGGTCGCGTGGACCGACGTCGAGCGGGCCGTCGAGGCCCAGCCCGAAGGCGAGGGACGCGATCGGTGTGCGAGGTCCACGCGGGAACTGGCGGTGCTTTTCGGCGACGGCCGCGCGCTCGACGGCGTGCGGGCCACCGCGCTCGACGCGTCGGCCCCACTCCCGGCACGCGAGGCGGCCCTCCGCGCGCTCGTCGACGCGCGGCCCCCGGACCTGCGGGCCGTCTGCGAATCGCTCGTCGGCGTGCGACACCTCGCCGTGCCCGCGGCCCGCGGACTGGCGACGTTCCCCGACGACGACGCGGCCGTGCGGCTGGTCGAGGCCTGCCGACGCGCGCATCCCTCCCAGCGGGACGAGATCGTGTCGCTCCTCGTGTCACGAAAGGCTTTCGCCGCTCGCCTGCTCGAGGCGGTGGCCTCCGGCCGGATCGCCGCGCGTGAGTTGTCCGCCTACCACGTGCGGCAGATCCACGCCCTCGGCGACGCCGCGCTGTCGGCCGAGGTCGATGCCGCCTGGGGCCGGCTGCGCGACTCCTCCGCTGCGAGGCGAACGCAGATCGCCGCCCTCTCCGAGCGACTCGACGTGCCGACGCTGGCCGCGGCCGACCTCGCGCAGGGGCGGGTGGTCTTTCAGCGGGTGTGTGCGGCCTGCCACCGGCTCTACGGCAGCGGCGGCGGCCTCGGGCCCGACCTGACCGGCTCAGGCCGGCATGACCTCGGCTACCTCGTGGAGAACATCGTCGATCCGAGTGCGGTCGTGAATCGGGACTGGAGGCTGTCGATCGTCACGCTCGCCGACGGCCGGGTGCTCTCCGGCGTCGTCACCGACGCCCGCGACCGCGCGGTGACGCTCCTCACGCCGACGGAACGGCTCGTGATCGATCGGGAGGACGTCGAATCGATCGTGGCCGGCGACGCGTCACCGATGCCCGAAGGCCTGCTCGACCCGCTCACGCCGGACGAGGTCCGCGACCTCGTCGCCTACCTGCGTCACCCGACACAGGTGCCGCTGCCGTGATGTGCGGCGGCGAGGTCACCTCGCCCGCGATCCCGCGGCCGATCTCGTCGCCGTCCCCCTCCCGATCGTCGGCGCCACGAACATCACCAACTGGTCGGCCGTGTCCCCCATGCCGTTGGTGAGGAACACGAGGCCGGGGTCGTAGCCGAGGTGGGCCGAGATGTCGATGACGCCCGAGGACTCGGTGACGTCGATTCCGGGAATCGCGTCGGCGTCGAGGAGCTGGTACACGTTCTCGCCGGAGGGATCGAGGACACCCGCCCGGTAGTCCGCCAGCAGGTCGTCGACGCGGATGCGCCACACATCCCCCTCGCCGTCGTCCTCGTTGACGACCAGCGTACCGTCGGCACACCACGTCATGTTGTCCATGCCACCGAAAAGGCCCGTCGCCCCGGAGCCGTCGCCGTGGTCCGTCCGCTGCTCGAAGAGCACCCGCACGTCGCTCCTCTGGTCCGCCGCGAGATCGCCCGCGACGAAGTTCGTCGTGAGGAAGTCGACGAGAAAGAGCGCCTCCCCCTGCGACGCGACCACGCCCTGCCGGCCGAATCCGGCCGACGAAGGCTGCATGTTCGTATGCACGTCCTCGGCCTTCGAGAACAACACGGCCTCGGTCGACGACAGCCTCCAGGTGCCGGTGGCGACGTCGTTGTTCCTCGCGAAGATGCCCCCTCCCATCGTCCCGTCGGTGACGGAGGTGCCGTCGGCGTCCCACGTGTAGTTCTTCCCGCCGACGAGACCGTTCCGCTCGAGGAACGAGCCAGACGGGTTCTTGAGCCCCACGTAGAGCGTCAGCGGTGCGGTTCCGTCCACGGCTTCACCCCGGTCCTCGCCGAGAAGAATCGCGATCGTGTCCGTGCGGCCCGTATCGATGGGCGTGGCGTTCTCCCAGCTGCCCGGGCCGCCGACGTCGGGCACCTCGTAGAGCGTGTCGGTGGCCGTGTCGATGACGCAGATGTGGCCCCATGGTTCCGCGCCGAACGTCTCCTCGCCGAAGAGGTAGAGCCTGTCGGCGAAGCCCATGCCGGGGGCGAACGTGTCGGCCTCCCAGACGTTGCCCGAGCAGGGCCTCGTCAGGGTGCCGTCGCCGGAGGCCACCGTGTCCCACGCCCTGCGGACGCCCTCGATCAGCCCGAGTGGTCGCGGCTTCTGGTTCGTCGTCGTGTTGCCGACGACCCGGCGCTCGATCCAGGACTTGAGCCGCGGGACGTTCAGATCGACCCGGTTCACCCTGCCGTTGGCCGTCTCGTTGTTGACGAGGACACGGAGCGTGTCGCCGTCGGACCGATAGGCGCCCAGGCCGTCCCAGTTGCGGTCGTCCTCGGTCCACGCGAATCTCTCGCCGCGTCGTCCACCCGCCAGCCGCACCGCGTCTCCCTGCGTGAGCACCGGGAACGTGCTCCATCCGTTCGCGATCGCCGTCGGCTCGGAAAGAAACACCTGCCCCGAGCGACCGAGCGTCACCGTCGTCGTCACGCGCGGCCGCGAGCCCCGTGGGGATCCGATACGGAGTTGGAGGAACTCCTCGGGCTGACGCAGTCTCGTCGGCAGGAGGGGAACCGTGAGATCGGCCGACGATGCGCCCGCCGCGAACCGCACCTTCATCCGCTCGAGGGGAATTCGCCGGTAGTCCGACCCCGGCCGCGCCGTGCCACCGACGACCTTCACCGGCAGGACGAGCGGGCCACTGACGTCGCCGCTACGTGTCACCGTCACCGTCGCGGCCGGAGTCACACCCGACGCGACCCGCGTGACCATCGGGGCCGTGGCGGTGAGCGTGGTCACGACGGACACCAGCGTCGCCGATCCCTCTTCCGTGGCTCCACCTCCATCGGGCAGGGTGTCGGCGGCCGCGGTCGGACCGACGTCGAAGGCCATGAGCCGTCGTCGTTCGAGCGTTTCGAGCACGAGCGTCGGTTTCCCGACCTGCTGCCGACCGGTGTGAAAGAACCGACCACGGCGGACGCACGCAGCCCGAGTGAGATCCGGCATCATCACAGTTTTGCTCCGCAGGACGCCCGGACGGCACCCGGTGACGGATGCGGTTTGCGCATGCGATTCCAGGCCCACGGCACGAACCCGGCGCCGCGGCACACCCTCTGCGATGGTACACCTGCGGACGCCGAGGCACCACGAACGGGTTGCATCGCCTGCCGAGCGACCTTTGCCGTGCCGCATCGGGGGTCGTGGGACGCCGTTGATCGCA
>CAIWZS010000247.1 GCA_903917235.1 uncultured Planctomycetaceae bacterium
CGTCAAGGACATGGTGCCGCTGCTCGAAGCGGTCGTGCAGCAGAGCAAGCCGCTGTTGATCATCGCGGAAGAAGTCGAAGGCGAGGCGCTCGCCACGCTGGTCATCAACAAGCTGCGCGGCACGTTCCACTGCGTGGCCGTGAAGGCGCCGGGCTACGGCGACCGTCGCAAGGCGATGCTCGGTGACATCGCGGTGCTCACCGGCGGCCAGGCGATCTTCAAGGATCTCGGGATCCAGCTCGACTCGGTGAAGATCACCGACCTCGGCCGCGCGAAGAAGGTGATCATCGAGGCCGAAAACACGACGATCGTGAGCGGAGCCGGGTCGAAGGACGCGATCGACGGTCGCGTCCGGCAGATCCGTGACGAGATCGAGAAGACGACGAGCGACTACGACCGCGAGAAGCTCCAGGAACGGCTGGCCAAACTCGCCGGCGGCGTCGCGCAGATCAACGTGGGGGCGGCCACCGAGACGGAGATGAAGGAGCGAAAGGCCCTCATCGACGACGCGAAAAGCGCCGTGCAGGCGGCCCTCGCGGAGGGGATCGTGCCGGGCGGCGGCGTCGCCCTCGTTCGCAGCGAGAAGGCGGTCGCAGGCCTCGATCTCGACGGCGATGAGCGGCTCGGCGCCACGATCGTCAAGAACGCCCTCCATTACCCGCTCGAGGCGATCGCCTCCAACGCCGGCGTGGACGGCTCGGTGGTGGTGAACCGCGTGCGGCACCTCAAGGGGAAGAACGAGGGCTACGACGCCGACAAGGGCGAGTACTGCGACCTGGTGAGCGCCGGGGTCATCGACCCGGCGAAGGTCGTGCGCACGGCGCTGCAGAACGCGGCGAGCGTGGCGGCCCTGCTGCTGACGACCGACTCCCTCATCACCGAGATCCCCAAGGAAGAGGAGGAGGCCGGCGGCGATCACCATGACCACGGCATGGGCGGCGGCATGGGCGGCATGGGTGGGATGGGCGGCGGCATGGGCGGGATGGGTGGCATGGGCGGCATGATGTGATGCTGCCCGGCGCCGGAGTCTCCTGTTTCCGTCACCACCTTCGATTCACGACAGCGTGTTCCTGACAAACAATCCCTGATCACTCTCACGGAGAAACCTGCAGATGGCCGCGAAGAACCTGAAGATTCGCCCGCTCGAAGATCGTGTCGTCGTCGAGCCCGTCGAGGCCGAGGAGCGGACGGCCGGAGGCATCGTGCTGCCCGACACCGCCAAGGAAAAGCCGCAGCGCGGCCACGTCGTCGCGCTCGGACCCGGCAAGCTGCTCGAGAGCGGCCAGCGGGCTCCGCTGTCGGTGTCGGTCGGCGACGAGGTGATCTACGGCAAGTATTCGGGCAGCGACATCGAGGTTGACGGCCACGACGTGAAGATCCTCCGCGAGAGCGACATCCTCGCGAAGGTGCTCAGCTGACCGCGTGAGCCCGCGCACCACGCGCGTGGTGCCGGCTCCCGCCGACCGCTTCCATTCCCCGACGACCTTCCCGCGTTTCCTACGGAGAGACAGACGTGCCCAAGCAACTCATGTTCGACGACAGCGCCCGTGCGAAGCTGCTCAAGGGCGTCGAGAAACTCGCCGGTGCGGTGGCGGTGACGATGGGCCCCACGGGGCGGAACGTCATCATTGACAAGTCGTTCGGCGGCCCGACCGTGACGAAGGACGGCGTGACGGTGAGCAAGGAGGTCGACCTCGAGGACGCCTTCGAGAACATGGGGGCGAAGCTGGTCAACGAGGTGGCGTCGAAGACGAGCGACCTGGCCGGCGACGGCACCACGACGGCGACCGTGCTGGCCCGGGCGATCTTCCGCGAAGGCACGCGGAACGTGGCCGCCGGCTCGAACCCAACCGCGGTGCGGCGCGGCATCGAGAAGGGCGTCGCGGCGGCCGTGCAGCGGCTCATGGAGATGGCCCGCAAGGTGGAGCGGCCCGAGGAGATCGCCCAGGTCGGTGCGATCAGCGCCAACCACGACCGTGCGATCGGCGACCTTCTCGCCGAGGCCCTGCAGAAGGTGGGCAAGGACGGTGTGATCACCGTCGAGGAGGGCAAGACGACCGAGACGACCGTGCGCTTCGTGGACGGCATGCAGTTCGACAAGGGTTTCGTGTCGCCGTACTTCGTCAACAAGCCGGCCGAGATGGAGTGCCAGCTCGACGACGCCCTGATCCTCATCCACGAGAAGAAGATTTCGAACCTGCGGGATCTCCTGCCGCTCCTCGAGAAGGTGGCGCAGTCGGGCAAGCCGCTGCTCATCATCGCCGAGGACGTCGACGGCGACGCCCTGACGGCGCTCGTCGTCAACAAGCTGCGCGGCGTGCTCAATGTCTGCGCGGCGAAGGCGCCGGGCTTCGGGGACCGACGCAAGGCGATGCTCGCCGACATCGCCACGCTCACCGGTGGCACGCTCATCAGCGAGGACCTCGGCCTGAAGCTCGAAAGCCTCGACCTCTCGCACCTCGGTCGCGCCAAGAGCGTGACCGTGGACAAGGGGGAGACGACGATCGTCGAGGGCGCGGGCAAGCAGTCCGAGGTGCAGGCCCGGGTGCACCAGATCCGCAACCAGATCGAGGGCACCGAGAGCGAGTACGACCGCGAGAAGCTGCAGGAGCGGCTCGCGAAGCTCACCGGCGGTGTCGCGATCGTATCGGTCGGCGCCGGGACCGAGGCCGAGATGAAGCAGAAGAAGGCCCGCGTGGAGGACGCCCTCCATGCGACCCGCGCCGCGGTCGAGGAGGGGATCGTGCCGGGCGGCGGCGTCGCCCTGCTGCGGTGCCGCGATGCCGTCGAGAAGGCGCGGGGCCAGGCGAAGGGAGACGAGAAGATCGGCGTGGACATCGTGCTGCACGCGCTCGAGGCTCCGATCCGGCAGATCGCGGAGAACGGCGGCATCGACGGCGCGGTGGTCGCCGACGAGGTGGCCGGAAAGGATCTCAACGTCGGCTTCGACGCCAACAAGGGCGAATACGTCGACATGCTGAAGGCCGGGATCATCGATCCGGTCAAGGTCGTGCGGGTCGCGCTCACGAATGCGGCGAGCATCTCGGGTCTCCTGCTCACGACCGAGGCCCTCGTCACGAATCTCGACAAGGACGACGCCAAGAAGCGGAAGATCGAGGGCAGCGTGCGGTGACGGACGGCTGGATGCCGTCCGCCGTGGTGCGGCCGCCCCTGGATGGTGTGCTGGACGGCGTGCTGAATGGCGCCCTCGATGGGCCCTTCGGCACGTCGCGCCCGGGCGACGACGGGTGACGGACACGGCACAGCGGGAGGTGACGTCACCCCATGGTCGGCCAGCGTGACTTTTACGAGGTGCTCGGGGTCGAGCGGCGGGCGACCGCCGCGCAGATCACCGACGCCTACCGCAAGCTCGCGATCCGGTTTCACCCGGACAAGAATCCGGGCAATCCGGATGCGGCCGCGAGCTTCAAGGAGGCCGCGCGGGCCTACGAGGTGCTTTCCGACACCGATCTGCGGGCCCGCTACGACCGCTTCGGCCACGCCGGGGTCGAGGGGGGTGGCCGCCATGACTTCAACGATATCTCCGACGTCTTCGAGGCGTTCGGCGACCTCTTCGGCGGCGGCATCTTCGGCGAGGCGTTCGGGGGAGGCCGGCGGCGCGGTCCTCGGGCCCGCAAGGGCCGTGACGTCTTCTGCCAGGTGCGGCTGTCGCTCGTCGAGGCCGCCCGCGGGACGAATCGGACGATCACCTTCGGGCGTCACGAACCGTGCACCGCCTGCGACGGCAGCGGGGCGAAGTCCGGGACGAAGCCGCAGCCGTGCGACTATTGCAGCGGCCAGGGCCAGGTGATCCAGCAGGCGGGCGTGTTTCGCCTGCAGACCACCTGCCCGGCATGTCGGGGCGCGGGGGCGGTGATTCGCGAGAAGTGCGCCGGCTGTGGTGGAGAGGGCTTCACCGAGGAACAGGTCGAGCGGCGGGTGACGATCCCGGCCGGCGTCGACAGCGACGTGCGGGTGCGTCTCGCGGGCGAGGGAGAGCCGGGAGGCAACGGCGGACCGCCGGGAGACTGCTACTGCGTCATCGAGATCGAGGCGCATCCGTTCCTCACCCGCGAGGGGCGCGACCTCCACTGCGAGATTCCGGTGACGTTCTCCCAGGCGGCGCTCGGCGCCACGATCGACGTCCCCACCCTCGACGGGCCGCGGCCCCTGGAGATCGCCCGGGGCACGCAGGCCGGTGACGTGATCCGCGTGCGCGGACTCGGCATGCCCGAGGTGCGCGGCCGGGGCGTCGGCGACCTGCACGTGCACGTGCACGTCGAGGTGCCGAAGACACTCTCACCCAAGGCCGAGTCGCTCCTGCGCGAACTGGCCGCGGAGGAGCATGCGGCGGTGAGTCCCAGACGATCCTCGTTCTTCAGCCGGCTGGCCGAATATTTCCAGGGTCGGGAGGGCGAGGGCACCGAGGAGGTGAAGGAGTGAGCGGCGTGGATCATCCGGACGACATGCCCCATGCCACCGCGGCGGACGAGTCGCCTTCGGGACATGGGTCGGCCGACGACCAGGTGCGGGAGGCGCAGGACCGCCTCCTGCGGACCCAGGCGGAACTGGAGAATTTCCGCAAGCGGTCGCGACGCGAGTTCGAGGAGGCCCAGCGGTATCGCGAGGTCGACCTGCTCCGTGACCTGCTGCCGGTGCTCGACAACGTGCATCGGGCGCTCGAGGCGTCGGCCCGCACCGACGACGTCGAGAGCCTCCGCGCGGGATTTCGCATGACCGCCCAGCAGATCGAGAAGGTGCTCGCCGACCACGGCTGCCGCGCCATCGAGACCGACGGCGCGGCGTTCGACCCGACGGTGCACGACGCGATCCTCGAGCAGCCGGCGCCGGGAATCGTGCCGGGTACGGTCGTCGGCACGGCGGTCCGCGGGTACACGCTGCACGATCGCGTGGTCCGCCCGGCACAGGTGATCGTGGCGAAGGGAGCGTGAGCGATGCCGACGTATGACTACGTGTGCGACGCGTGTGGACACGCCTTCGAGCTGTTCCAGCCGATGACCGAGAATCCGAAAAAGACCTGCCCCTCGTGCAAGAAGAAGAAGCTGCGTCGCCTCATCGGGGCGGGTGCCGCGCTCGTGTTCAAGGGATCGGGTTTCTACAAGACCGACTACCGCAGCGAGTCGTACAAAAAGGGAGCGGCGGCCGACTCCGGCGGGGATGCGAAGCCGGCGGGCAAGCAGGGCGGGTCGTCGTCCGACGGCGGCGGCTCGGGGGGCGGTTCGTCCAAGCCGGCGTCGCAGGGAGACTGAGCGATGCCCCGCTGCCCGGTCTGCTCGGCCGCGGTCGACCTGGTCGTCGCGACCGCCGCGCCGTTCTGCAGCGAGCGGTGCCGCCTCATCGATCTGGGCCGATGGCTCGGCGAGTCCTACCAGGTGCCGCTTCCCCGGCACGCAGCCGAGGATGACGAGGACGAGCAGGCGGGCACGGGCGGCCCGGCGCATCCCGCGGACGACGAATGACCCGGCTGCGCGATCGGATCGGGTGCCCTATACTCCGTCGCCACGCGTGAATCGGCACCGGCGTCAGGTCCGCGTGCGCGTGCAGGATCGAGGGCACCATGACGACCGACAGGACGATGACCGGGAGTGTCCCGCCCGGAGGCGTGGTTCACGAAATCCGCTGGAGCGAGGCGTTGCCCTGGTGGCTGCTCGTGCGGGCGGCCGGTGCGGCGTTCTCGCCGTCGGTGATCCTGCTTGCGGCCTTCGGCGCCGTGGCCGCGTGGGCTGGCTGGTCGATCGCGGATCAGCTCGGCATTCCCGGCGTGGCGCGTCCGCTGGTGGCCGACGCCGATGCGGGTGGCATCGCCTCCCTCCCGTCCGCCGGTCTCGTCCCGAGTCGCCGCGGCGTGCCCTGGCTCGCGTGGGCCGCGACGCTCCTGCCACGCACGGCCGCTGACGTGGTCGGCCTCCTCGGGGTGCCCTTTCGCGCCTCGGCGAGCTTCGCCGAGATGACCGGTGCCCTGCTCCGTCTCGGCTGGTTCATCCTGGTCTGGGCGATCTTCGGCACCGCCATCAGCAGGCAGGTGGGCCTCTCGCTTTCGGGCGAGGAGGCGCCCGGCGTCGTCGGCGCCACGCTCTACGGATCCCGCAAATGGCTCCCCGCCTTCAACTCCGTGCTCTTCGTGCTCGCCGGCATCGCGGTGCTCAGCGTGCCCGGCGCGGTGCTGGGGCTGCTCATGCGCACCGGCTGGGGGCTCGCGATCGCCGGGGTGGTCTGGCCGCTCGTGCTCGCCGGCGCGCTGGTGCTGGCGATCCTCGCCATCGGCGTCGCGGCGGGCTGGCCACTGATGGTGGCGTGCGTCGGTGTCGAGCGCGGCGACAGTTTCCAGGCGATCTCGACGGCGTTTTCGTACCTCTACCAGCGGCCGCTGCACGTCGCGTTCTACGGCGCGGTGGCGGTGGTCGTGGCCGTGCCCGCGCTTGCGGCAGCGGGTGTCTTCGCCGATGCGACGAGCGGGCTGGCGGTGTGGGCGGCGAGTTTCGGGATGGGGCACGCCCGCACCGAGCAGGTGCTCGTGGGGCTCGCGGGTGGTGCCGACGCCTCCTGGGGCATGCGGGCGATCGCCTTCTGGCACCGCGGACTCGAGACGCTCTTGTCGTCGTTCGGCTGGGGCTACTTCTGGTCGCTCGTCACGGCCGGCTATCTGCTCCTGCGGCAGGACGTGGACGGCACGGAACTCGACGAGGTCGTGCTCGACGAACCGGGCACGGCGGGCTGACGCCCATGCCGCGGCCGCACGCGTGATCCTCACCCGCGCCAGCGGCGGACGAGCGCCGGAAACGAGCCGAGGAGTTCGCCCCGGCTGATCGCCTCGTCGGCGCCTGCCGCGACGGCATCGTCGAGCCGCTGCCGCGCGACGTGCGGACCGAAGGCGACGAGCCGCGGGAGCGTCGCCCGTGCGGAGTCCCCTCGTGCGTCGCCCTGCGGCTCGCCCACCACCGCACGGAGCCGGCTGACGATGACGGCGGCGTCGCCCGGCACGCCCTGCAGGTCGAGCAGGACGACGTCGCAGGGCCCTTCGGGCGCGGGGCCATCGAGGGTCCGCAGCGTCTCCACCCGTGCGCCGTGCTCGCGGCCGAGCGCGGCGACACGACTGGTCGCCATCAGGTCCGGTGAGACGAGCAGGATCCGAAGATCGTCCATCGCATGCTCCCGCGTGTCTTCCCGTCCGCCGCCTCAGCCCGCCGCCACGTCCTGCCCGGGTGACGGCCGGCGGTCAGACCGCCTCCGGACCCCGCACCGAGCGGTAGATCTGGACGGCCTCGGCCATCGGCAGCACGCACACGCGGCCCGCGGTCGGGTCGCCGCCGGCACCGATCACCGCCGCCACGGCATCGAGCGTGCGTCCCACGAAGTCGTCGTTCACCGCGATTTCGAGCACGACCTCCTGGGCAAGGACGTCCGGGACCTGCAGATCA
This sequence comes from uncultured Planctomycetaceae bacterium, assembly GCA_903917235.1. Taxonomy (GTDB): domain Bacteria; phylum Planctomycetota; class Planctomycetia; order Pirellulales; family UBA1268; genus QWPN01. Next base: position 7,440 of record CAIWZS010000247.1, read on the forward strand.
TAGCCGTGTGCGTCGGCGACCGTCATGCGGGTGACGTGGATGGCGGCGAGCGCCTGACGCACGCCCTCGACGAGCCCCGGATGCAGGACCGCGACCACCAGTCGCATGCGGACCCTCCCGGGGCGTGCGGACGTCAGGGACGCGGCAGCGTGAGCCGCGCGTCGAGCACGGCACGGACGCGCGCCTGCGTCTCGGAGAGATGGGCCCGCGAGTATGCGTCGAGCTTGACGTCATCCTTCGCGAGAAGCGCCGAGATGTCGGTGTCGATCGTTCGCAGATGCTCGGCGGCGAGCGCCTGGGCGTCGGCGTTGGCGGCTCCGCCGACCGTGGCGATGCCGGCGAGCCGGGCGACATACGCCCGCTGCAGACCCCGGCGGAGCGTGTCGATCGCCGGCTTGCGGGGCGTGTAGTCGCCCGGCCCCGCGGTTCGCACCTCCGTCATGATCGACCGCGACAGTCGCTCGAGCAGTTCGGCCATCGTGAAGGCATCCTCGTCGGCCGGGATCTTCAGTTCGTTGTCGCGGATGCGGGCGAGCGCGAGCGGGTCGAGCAGCCGGCCGAGCACGCGATCCTGCCACATCAGGATCGCCTCGTGCACGGGGTAGTCCTCGCGGTCCACCTCCTGGGTGCCCCAGTGCGACCAGCGGCTCGCGGCCAGCTGGTTGTAGAGCTGGGGTGGGAACGCGAAGGGCTTCGTGGCGAAGAGCTGCGATTCGAGCAGTTCGAGCGCCTCGCGTTGCTTCGCGGGGGGCACCACGGTGAACGGCGGACGCGCGTTGGCGTCGCCGCGGTGGCTGCGCGACGTCACGAGGCCGCCGATGAGTCGCGCGGCGGTGTCCATCGCCTTGCCGTGGGTCGCCAGCAGCACGCCGAACGCCTGCCGCACCCGCTCGTAGCCGCCCCCGGAGCCGTCGGCATCGCGGGTGGCCATCCGCTCGACGACGACCGGCATCACCTGCGCGACGAGTTCGGCCCGGGCGCGGGCGAAGGCGACCAGGTCGTCGCCGAGATCGAAGCGATTGGAGAGCGGGTCGGGGTCGCCCCACTCCGTGTCCTCGTCGGTCGCATAGGCGAGCGCCGGCTCGCCGCTGCGCCCGGCGATCTTTTCGAGTTCCCCGAGTTCCCCCTCGGGTGACGACGCCGCGAGCGGCCTGTAGCCGTACTCGATCGCCCATACGTCGTACGCGCCGAGACGCGCGGCATAGTAGTCGCCCTGCGTCCTCCCCTTCGGCATGATGTTCACGGGGATGTAGTCCATCACGCTCGTGCTGGCGCCTCCGCTCGAGGTCTTCGCGACATCGTTGATGTCGGCGAGCGAGCGAAACGCGCTTCCCTTGAAGTTGTGCCTGAGACCGAGCGTGTGCCCCACCTCGTGCATCGTCACGAGGGTGAGCCCCTGGATCACGAGCTTCTCCTTCTCCGCCTCCGACAGGCCGCCCGGAGCGGCCGCGGCGAGCGCGGCGGCCGCCAGCGCGGTCTCGCGGGCGTGGCCGTCGAAGATCTGACAGGCCGCCGTGCCCGCCGCGCGGCACGTCGGGCAGTCGTCGTGGTCGGAGGTCCACGCCCCGGCCCGGCGGCCCGGCGGATCGCCGCCGGTGAGCCGTGCGACCGACTGCGGCGTGAAGGTCTCGTACTCCTGCCGCCAGAACTGCAGGAAGTCGGCGTCGAAGATGATGTCGGCGTCGAGGATCTGGCCCGTGCGGGGATTGACGCGAGACGGACCCATGGCGAATCCCTGACCCGCGGTGATCCAGCGGAACGTGTTGTAGTTGACGTCCTCGGGATCCCAGTCGGTCTGGTCGGGCTGCTGTCGCACCTCGATGGCGTTGGCGAAGCCCGCCTTCTCGAACGCCTCGTTCCACGCCTCGATGCCGTCCCGGATCGCCGCGCGGTAGCGGAAGGGCACGGTCTTCTCGATCCAGAAGACGATCGGCTTCTTCGGCGGCGAGACGGCCGCCTTCGGGTCGGCCTTCTCGAGGTTCCAGCGGTTGATGTAGCGCACGAAGCGATCCTCGTCGACCTGCTGCGAGAAGTCCTTGAGCGCCGTCACGAAGTAGCCGACGCGGTCGTCGGCAAGCCGCGGGCGGTACGCATTCTGTGGCAGCAGGCTCAGTGAGTAGTGCACCGTCACCGTCACGCCGCGGCTGTCAGGCACGGTATCGAGGCTGGTGCTGCCGCTCGACCCGTAGGTCGCGGCCACCTCGAGTTCGACGTTGTCGGGGAAGCCCTTCACGCGGGCCCACGTCGATCGGTCGCCGGCGAAGCTGAATCCCGGCAGGCGGTTCCCGATGCGCGGCAGGTCGGAGAGGAAGATGCGTCCGAGGTCGATGACGTGCCCGCCCCCAGGGCTCGTCGTGGCGATCGGCACGCTGAAGAGCACGCTGTCGGTGTAGGCGAGATCGACCGCCTTCTGCTCGGGGCTGCCCTTGTCGGCGAAGAAACGCACGTTCTTGCGCACGACGTGGATGGAATCGTCGACCTTGCGGAAGACCCAGACCCAGTCGTCGCCGAATCCCAGGCTCAGCCCGCCGAGCACCGACCGATCGCCGATGCCACGCGCGATCGAGATGAGGACGAAGAACTCCTTGTCGAGCATGGCGTTCGAGAGTTCGGCGTAGACCTTGCCGTCCTTCCGCCACAGCGGCACGAGCCCGTCCACCCGGACGGCGTCCTTCAGCAGGACGGCGAACGGGGGCGTGCCCGGCTTCGCCTCCGCGGCGGCGTTCGGCGGCGCCTGCGGCGCGGCGGGCTTTGCCGGCTCGTCCGCCGTCGCGACGCCCGCGAGCCACGCGACCACCATGACCATCAGGCTCGTCGGCCCGCATGACCCGGCCCCGGGCCGGCCCGGGGCCGGCCCGGGCTTCACGTCGAACGCCTGCGTCAGGCCGCGGCCTGACGAAGCGGCCGCCACGTCGGGAGCCTCGTCGCGAACCAGCACCATGTCGGTCATGATCATCTCCCGGTGCGTCATCACCGATCCTCGAGGACCGGTGCGACGTCGCATGCCGACCACCGCCCTCATCCGTCGAGCGTACCATCGCCCGGAACGCCCGACCAACGTCCGCTCAGGCCGGAATATCCTCTTGGAAGGCACGATCACACCCGCTGCGGTGACGCCGTCGGGCGCCGGGCCGACGGACCTCGGGTCCATCGCGGCGACCTGGCTGGGCGAGCGACCGACGCGGCTCGAGTCGCTGGGCTCCGGTGGCCTCAGCGGTGCGCCGGTCGTGCGGGTGGGGCGAGCCGGCGGCTGCGATGTGGTGCTCAAGCGTGTCGCCGGCGACGCGGCTGCGGCAGGCCGTGCCGCCTGGGTGCACACGCTCATCCACCGCGCGCGGTCGCACGGCGTCCGTGAACTCGCGACGCCGCTTTCCACGCCGGCCGGGGCCACGCTCGTCGCCGATACCGGGGGCGGCGTCTGGGAACTGGTGCCATTCATGACGGGTCGTCCGCTCGAGCGACCCTCGACGGTCGAGGTCGCTCGCGCGATGGATGTGCTCGCGCGCCTGCATGAGGCGTGGGGTTCGGATGCGGGCGACGGTGGGCCACCGCAGGCATCCGCTCCTCCCCCCTCGGTCGTCCGTCGGATCGAGCAGGCGCGGACGCTCGCGCGCCTGCCATGGTCGCTGCGTCGCGACCGCTGTCTGCCCCTCCTGTCGGCCATCACGGGCGGTGCCGATGCCATGGCGCCGCTCGTGGCTGACGTCATGGAGACGTGGGAGCGTGCGATCGTGATGTTCACGGCGCTCGACGGCACCCGCATCGTGCGTCGGGTCGCCGGGATGGGGCCGGCCCCCCTGCCCCTCCAGCCGGCGCTCCGCGACGTCTGGTTCGACCACGTGCTTTTCGAGGGGCTTCCGGCGGGGGGGCCGCCCAGCGATCGGCACGCTCGGGTCGCCGCCGTGATCGATCTGCACGGTGCGGGCGTCGACTCACCGGCGACCGACATCGCGCGGCTCGCCGGGAGCTGGTGGTCGCCCGATCTCGGCGTTGCTTGTGATGCGTGGCTCGCCGCTGCGGTGGACCGCTACTCCGACCGTCGCGCGCTCGGTGCGGGTGAGCGGGCGCTCGTGCCCTGGCTGCACGCGGTCGGCGTGATCTGCTCGCTGGACAACTGGTTTCGGTGGGTCTTGGAGGAGCGCCGCGTGTTTGCCGACGCTCCTCGCGTGCGCGCGAGGCTCGCGCGTCTGGTCGAGGCGCTGCCCGGCTCGCTCGCATGGCTTGCCGTGGATTCGGCGGCGAGCCGGGTTTGACCGGTGAAAACGCGACCTCGTACACTCGTGTGGTGGGAGTGCGTCAAGGAGGAGCCCGACGAGGCGCGGAGTCGGTCGGCGTTCGCTCCGATCCCCGGCAGGGCGGACGACATGGCTTGCGACCGGCTCGAACGCGCGATCGTCGATGCTCCCCGCCGCGCGGCGGGGAGCATGGCCACGGCCGCGATTCCGTCTCGGCGACGAGCCGTACGGTCAGGCGGGCCCTGGGTGCGGCGCGCGACGACGGCCGTCGTCGTGCTCAGCATCGGGTGCGCGTGGGCGGCTGGTGTCCGAGGGGCCGATCGGCCGGTCCTCCCTGGAACGGCTGCAGGTCGCCCGCTTCCCCAGATCGGGGGCGGTGATCCGCTCGAGTTTCTTCGGGACGGGGCCGCGGGGCCGGTCACGGTCACGGCCTCGATCGAGCCCGGGGTGGCGGGCATGCCCGACGTGCTCGCCGTGACGGCGACCGCGGAGCCTGGCTGGCACTTCTACTCGTTGACACAGAAGTCGGGCGGCCCGCTGCCGACCCGCATCGAGATCGCGAGCGATTCATCGCGGCAGGTCACGGCGGCCTTCATGCCCGATCCGCGGCCGGTGCGGCACACCGTCGACGACATCCCGGCGTGGAAGGGGCTCGTCGTGGAGGAGCATGCCGGCACGGTCACCTGGAGGGCCCCGCTCAACGCCCCGTCCGGCGGCGGCACCGTGCGCGGCGGCGTGACGATGCAGCTCTGTCGCGACAACGCCTGCAGCCCGCCGGAGACGTTCGCCTTCGAGGCGACGGCACCCGCCGCGGGCGGAGCGGAGGCGGGAGTCCGCCACCGTCCCGAGCGGGCGCATGCCTCGGTGTCGGCGGTCGTGCGGTCGCCGCGCGAGGCGGGCGGAAAGGCTGTCCTGCCGATCGTGCTCGCCATCGAGCCGGAGGAGGGCTGGCATGCGTACGCGCCATCGTCCCAGGGCACGAGCGGCGTCGGCGAGGGCCGACCCACGATCGTCGCACTTGATCCGGCGGGCACGCCTCCGACGGTACGCGAGGTCGTCGTCGCCAGCGTCACGCCGAGCCAGTCCCCGGAACTGTCCGCAGCCGGTGGCGTGGACGGTCCGCTCGTGCTGCACGTGCTCGTCGATCCGGCGACGGTCGTCGGCCCGTTCGATCTCCTCCTCGGCCTGCAGACGTGCACGGAGACGAGCTGCGATCCCCCGGCGGGCGTCCGGCTCACGGTGCGGCCCGTCGAGGGCCGGTCGCCCGAACTGGTGTTCGCGGAGGCCAGATATGCCGAGGCGGCCCGCGCGCCGCTGTCCGTGACGAGCGCACCGAGCGTGCTGTCGGCGGTCGGTGGTGACGACGCCGCGGCGGCCGTGTCGGCGCGTGCGCGGGCCGGACTCACCCTACCGCTCGCCCTGCTCATGGGACTCGCGGGAGGCCTCATCCTCAACCTGATGCCGTGCGTCCTGCCGGTGCTCGGTCTCAAGCTCATGTCGTTCGCGCAGCAGTCGGGCCGGGCCCGCCGCGAGGTGTTCGAGATGAACCTGTGGTACTGCGCGGGGCTCTTCGCCGTGTTCTTCGTGCTCGCGACGGCCAGCGTGGCGGCGAACATCGGCCTCGGAAGCGCGAACCTGGCATGGGGCGAGCAGTTCACGTCCGCCGGCTTCAACATCACGATGGCCGGCATCGTCTTCGCCTTCGCGCTGTCGTTCCTCGGCGTCTGGGAGCTGCCGATCCCCGGCTTCATCGGTGAACAGGCCGGTCACGTGCAGACCCGCGAGGGCCCCATGGGGGCGTTCCTCAAGGGCGTGCTCAGCACGGTGCTCGCGACGCCCTGCAGCGGGCCGTTCCTCGGTCCCGTGCTCGGATTCACGCTCACGCAGCCGACGATCGTGACCTACGCGGTCTTCGGCGCGATCGCGACGGGCATGGCCCTGCCCTACATCCTCGTCGGCGTCTTCCCGGGCCTCGTGCGCTTCATGCCACGGCCGGGGGCGTGGATGACGACGTTCAAGGAGCTTCTCGGCTTCGTGATGCTCGGCACCGTGGCGTTCCTCCTGACGTTTCTGCCGTCCAGCTGGTTCGTGCCGACCTTCGTCATGCTGATCGGCATCTGGATGGGCTGCTGGTGGGTGGGGCGGGCGCAGGAGCGGAGCGGTGCCGTCGGCTTCGGACGTTGGGTGCAGGGGGCCACGATCGGCGTCGCCGTCGGCACGGCGTCCTTCATGCTCTTGGGGCCGGTGGCGTCGGTCATCGACTGGCAGACGCCGTTCACCCGGGCCCGGATCACGGAATTGCGCGCGCAGGGCAATACGGTGCTCGTCGACTTTTCCGCCGACTGGTGCCTCACCTGCAAGGCCAATCTCCGATTCGCCATCGAAACGCCGCGCGTGCGCACGGCGATCGAGCGCAACCGGGTCGTGCCGGTGCTCGCCGACTGGACCGAGCCCTCCGACGAGATCAAGCTCGCGCTCGAGAGCCTCGGCAGCAAGTCGATCCCGGTCCTCGCGATCTTTCCGGCAGGCGAACCCGGTGGCCCGCCCCCCGAGCCGATCGTGCTGCGCGACCTGCTCACGGAGGCGCAGGTGCTCGAGGCGATCGAGCGCGCGGGTCCATCCTGCTGCCCGCCGCCGGAGATTCGGGCCGCGTCGGCGCCCTCACCGGCCGGACGATAGCCCCGTCACAGGCGACGCACGCGGGGCAGTCGCTCGGGTTCACCCGGCGTGATGCCGACCGCAGGTCTGCCCGCATCTCCCGATGGAGGGGACACGCGATCCACCGAGTGTTGCGATCGCAGCCGGATCCCGCACAGGATGGTGACCGCAAGGGAAGCAGGTCTGATGGTCAGAAGGACCAGCGGCGCGGTTTGCCTGCGGGCAGAGAGAGCGTGATCTCGTCGAGATCAACGGCTGGAGATCCCTGGGGCAAATAGAGTCGGAGGATGCCAGCCTTTTCCTCGACGGGCAGTTCGAGGGTCACGGCCTCCCATACGGAATCACCGGAGACCTTGTAGGGCACGGAGAGCGACTCGGCACCGCCAGTTTCACTCAAGAGAACGACTCTTCCTTCTCCGGCCTGTGGTGCTCGAATCCGGAACATGATTCGGGCGGTGCCGGGTGTGATTCCGGCAGCGACGCCAAGGAAGGAGCGAGCCCCTGTCGATTGGACGGTGAGGACACCGTCGTGGACGACGGCCTCGCCGGCCCGGTTCTTCCATCCTCCGGGGAGCTCGTGGGACGCGGGGGCCTTTTTTTTGGCGGTGGCATCGGCATTCGACGGACCTTTGCCAAAGTTGGGATTGAGCACGGGAATGACCGCCTCGTTTTCCACCAGGTGACGCTGCAACAGTTCGTTCAGATCAGAGGCAAGCTCGGGCTTCTCATGCACGAGGTTGTGATGCTCGCCGGGATCCTCGGAGAGGTCGTAGAGTTCAAGTTCATCGGAGCCGTTGTCAGCCCGCGCGTAGAAACGGATGAGCTTGAAGCGTCCCTCACGGATGGAGGAGCCGGCGTAGAAGCCGTCCATCACGGCATCGCGACGGGCGTCTCCGTGCGGGAAGTGACAGAAGATGTGCGTCCGCGGTGAAGGCCCGCCTTGGAGCGCGGATACCTGGTCGAAGCCGTCCATCTTCTGCCCGGCCTTGGGCTCGACGCCGCAAGCCCCGAGGATGGTCGGGTAGAGGTCCGTGGACTGCATGAGGAAGTCGGCGGTCGAGCCCGGCTTCACGACGCCGGGCCAGACGACGATGCCTGGTTCGCGCGTGCCACCCTCGTAGAGCGACGCCTTGCCGCTGCGGAAGGGCAGATTGCTGGTCGCGGGAATCTCGGCGTAGCCCTCGGGATCCGTTTGTTTGGGGGGATAGGCGTAGCCGCCGTTGTCCGACCAAAACACGATGAGCGTGTTGTCGGCTTCGCCCGACTCATCGAGGTGCCGCAGGAGCCGCCCGACGGCGTCGTCCATGCTCTTGACCATGGCGGCAAAGAGCGGGTTTCTCTGCGGATTGGCCGGGTCGGTTTTCTGGCGGAAATACCCCACGTAATCCGCGCGTGCGTTCCAGGGCGAGTGGACGGAGAACAGCCAGAAGTTGATGAAGAAAGGCCGCCCCTTGCTGGAGCGGATGAATGCGCCGGCCTCGTCGGCCATGCGCTCATCCACGTGGCGGCCGATGTCGTCCTTGATTGCCGGGTCGCTGATGAACCTTTCCCAAGGTGCCAGGTAGCCTCCGAGCGGGCCGGCGGCCCGCGGGGCGTGCGGCCAATCGAGATCGAATCCCTGGTCCTTCGGTTCGTACGCGTCTCCGGGAGCCATGTTGTGTCCGAGGTGCCACTTTCCAAAATGACCGGTGGCGTATCCCGCGTCTCGGAGTGCTTCAGCGAGCGTGTGATACGTCGGCTTCAGGCGGGTGACTGAATTGGCGACGTTCACGCGCGCGTTGCCCGACACGAGTTTCTTCGTCAAGATCACCTTCGCGCTATGGCAGGCCGGAGCGGTAATGCCCGTGCGAGCTGGATTCTGTCCGACCATGATGCTCGAACGTGTCGGAGAACACAGGGGGCTGGCGGAGTAGGCGTTGGTCAAACGAACGCCGCGTGATGCGAGTCGGTCGATGTTCGGTGTTTCGTAATAGGTGCTGCCGAAGCACCCCACGTCGTGGGCTCCCAGATCATCGGCGAGGATCAAGACAACGTTGGGGCGGTCCGCCGCACGTGCCGTGAACGGCGCGAGCAGCAGCGTGACGAGTATCCCGAGGCGTACGTGTTTCATCGTCGTGCTGAAAAAGCATGGAGCGAACGGGGCGGAGCCGATCCGGGGAAGGATAGCCCGATCAAGAGCTCGCCGCGACCGTTTTCCGGGGGTGTGTCGGAGGTACGGGCGACCTCTGGCGGGTTGTTGCCGACATGCTCCACGACGCTCTTGGGTTCGACGAAGCTGTGATCCCCGCGTTCAATAGCGGGTTGGTCCAGGAGCGCTCGGAGCCCCCGAGCCTGGATGCCATACTCGGGGGCCTTCGGAACGGCAGATGCGCCCACCGGAGTGGATCGTGCATGCACGCCGGACGAGCCGTGCTCAAGCAGTGAGGGGTCTTTCGATGGGGCGTTTCTCGCATCGGGCCCACGGGGCGTTGCTCATCCTGTGCGTCGCGCCGGCTGTCGCGGTGGCTGCGGATCCGCTCGCCATCACCTGGGAGAAGAACACCCTGACGATCTCCGGTGCCCATCTCTCCGGTGGCGAGATCACAGTCAACTATCTCGAGGCCTACTGTCGCAGCGGCTCGACGGACGCCGACTGGGTGAAGCACACGGTCGTCGGACACACGACCAAGCTCGTGGAGGCCAGCGAAGACAAGACCCTGGTGCGGCTCGAGGATGCCGTGAACGACGGCCTGCGGGTGCGTCACGAGATCCGTTCCACGCCCGATGAGGTGCGATTCGAGATCACCGCACACAACCCGACCGACCGGCGCTCGGAGGCCCACTGGGCCCAGCCGTGCATCCGGCTCGCGAAATTCACGGGCGCAGACCAGCAGGGGTATCTCGCCAAGTCATTCGTTTTCCTCGATGGCCAACTGGCACGCATGCCCACGCGGGATTGGGCCACCCAGGCCCGTTACACGCCTGGCCAGGTTTGGTGCCCGGCGCACGTCGATCGCAACGACGTGAATCCGCGCCCCTTGAGCCCACTCGTCACGTCGAATGGACTGATCGGCTGCTTCTCTGCCGACGACAAGCAGGTGTTCGGCACGGCCTTCGATCCCTACCAGGAGCTTTTTCAGGGTGTCATCGTCTGCCTTCATTCCGACTTCCGCCTCGGGGGGCTGGAGGCTGGTGAGACGAAATTGATCAAAGGCCGCATCTATATCGCCCCCAACGTGGAGCAGCTTCTGTCGCGCTACCGCGCCGACTTTCCGCACCACGGTCGGCAGCCCCCCCGCTGACTCGGCATCCGCGCCTTCGCTTCGGAGGCCCGCGAGCCGGCGGAGGTCGCGCCCCGTCGGGTGGCTTCACCGGAGGCCGGTGTGCTGCTCTCCGTGTTCGGAAGCTGCCGGTGGTGTTGAGATGGCGGCACGACGCCCATCCCCGCGCCGACGAGCGCGACGTCATGATCGCCTGGCCGGGGTAGACTGTGGCGATCGGGCAAGGTGCCGGTGATGAAGAACAACGCCGTCTGTCTTCCGTGGATCACCCTCTCCACGCTCCTGGTCGTGGGCTCGGCGCAGGCTCCGGCTGCCGACCCGGCCCTCGATCACTTCGAGTCGCGGATTCGGCCGCTCCTCCTCGAGCGGTGCCAGGGATGCCACTCGGGTGCGACCGGCAAGACCAGCGGCGGGCTCGCCCTCGATACACGTGCAGGCTGGCTGAAGGGGAGCGATTCCGGACCAGTGATCGTGCCCGGCGATCCTGACGCCAGCCTCCTCGTGGCGGCCATCCGCTCCGGTGCGGACGGCGCGAGGATGCCACCGGAGGACCATGGCGGACCGCTCGCGCAGCGCGACGTCGATGCGGTGGTCGCCTGGATCGCCGCCGGTGCGCCCGATCCCCGCGAAGGGTCCGCCTCGCTCGGCGGGATGACGCCTCAGGAGGCCCGCGGGTGGTGGGCGTTCCAGCCGCTCGTCGCCGTCGTGCCTCCCGATGTGAGCGACGCCGGGTGGCCCCGCGGCGACATCGATCGATTCGTCCGAAAAGCGCAGGAAATCCGCGGCATCGAGCCGCTTGAGGATGCCGACAGGCGGACGCTCCTTCGCCGGGCGACGTTCGATCTCACGGGCCTGCCACCCACACCGGAGGAGATCGCGGACTTTCTTGCCGACGGCTCGCCCGACGCGTTCTCCCGCGTCGTGGATCGCTTGCTCGACTCACCGGCGTACGGGGAGCGATGGGGGCGGCACTGGCTCGACGTCGCCCGCTACGCCGACACTGCAGGCGACGGCGCCGACTATCCGGTGCGGGAGGCGGGCCGCTATCGCGACTGGGTCGTCGCCGCCCTCAACGCTGACCAGCCGTTCGACGAGTTCGTCCGCGACCAGATCGCCGGCGACATCCGTGCGGCCTCGGGACCAGCCGAGGACTATGCCAGCCGCGTCACGGCCACCGGTTTCCTTGCCATCGGCAAGCGATACGGCTACGCCCCCAAGCCCACCTACCAGCATCTCGATTTCGCGGACACGATCGACTCGCTCGGCCGCGCGCTGCTCGGCTTGTCGCTCGGCTGCGCCCGCTGCCATGACCACAAGTACGACCCGGTCACGATGGCGGACTATTACGGCCTCTACGGCATCATGCAGAGTTCGAAGTGGGCCTTTCCGGGCGGCGAGGAACACAAGCGTCCCGCCGACTTCGTGCCTCTCGTGCCGGCCGCAGAGGCGGCGCGTCTCGACGCCGAGCACGCCACCCGACTTCGTGCGGTTGACACCGAATTGGCCGCCGCCCAGATCGAGCGCGCGCGGCTCGACCCGAACTGGTGGGCTGGTGGAGTCGACCTCGCTTTCGAGGCCCAGAAACCCGGTTCGCAGCCCGCGGCAGCGTGGCTCGGTATGGGTCCGAACGTCGTGGTGGCCGAGGCACAGAGCCCGTTCACCCACATTCACCCCGCGGGCACGCGCGGGGTGCGGATGGGGACGGGCAAGCCCAACGAGGGTGTCCGACACGTCTTCGCCCAGCCACTGCGGACCCGCCCCGGCGGGCGAATCCATCTGGCGATCGACTTCCGCACGGTCGCCCCGGCAGAGCACGGCGGAGCCTACCGGTTCTATGTCGGCCGTGGCGTCGTCGAGTCACTCGCGCTCGAGTGCAGCGTCAGTGCCCGGGAGTTCGCGGTGCGCGGTGGCGGCGAGTGGAGGGTTGTCCGATCGCTGGAGCCGGGCACGTGGTACACGCTCGCCTGCACGATCGATGGCGACCACCGCACGATCTCGGGAACGGTGGGCACCTCCGACGACCGCTCGACGTTCGCCGACATTCCGGTTGCGGCGGCATGGGATGGCGTCGTCGACACGTTCATCTGCGACGGCATCGGCCACGTCGCCGGCCCATCCCCCGCGCGGGACCTCGACAACCTCGCGATCCAAGAGGAACCCTTCGCCCCCGTGGGCACGGCGGTGAACCGTCCCGCCGCCCCCGCCGACGCGACCACGCGGATCACCGGAGTCGATGCCCGCATCGCGGAACTGAAGCAGTCGCGCGAGTCGCTCGTTGCCGCGCCCCCCTATCCCGTCGCATACGGTGTCAGCGAGGGCCGGGCCGGCCCGGCTCGGATCCAGAAACGCGGCGAACCTCACCTGCAGGGGGACGAGGTGCCGCGCCGCTGGATCGACGTGCTCGGCGGCGATTCGCTCCCAGCCGAGGGGGCCGGCAGCGGCCGGTTGCAGCTGGCCGATTGGGTGACCCGCTCATCCGCGCCGCTCGTCGCCCGTGTCTTTGTCAATCGTGTCTGGCAGTGGCACTTCGGCCGAGGCATCGTGCCGACGCCGAGCGACTTCGGCAACCGCGGTGAGCCGCCCTCGCACCCCGAACTCCTCGAATGGCTGGCGCACGAGTTCGTGGCCTCCGGCTGGCGACTCAAACCGCTCCACCGCCGGATCATGCTCTCGAGGACCTATCAGCTCTCGGGCGGCTCGGACGCGGAGATCGAGGCGGTCGACCCGGAGTCCGTCTGGCTCTGGCGATACGTCCGTCGCCGCCTCGACGCCGAGTCGATCCGTGACGCGATGCTTTTCGTTTCGGGCCAACTCGACCGGTCGGTGCCGGATTGCCATCCGTTCCCCGACGTGGCGACGTGGGGATTCACCATCCACAAGCCCTTCCACGCGGAGTACGACTCGAATCACCGCAGCCTGTACCTGATGGTGCAGCGAAACCGCCGCCATCCCTATCTGGCTCTCTTCGACGCGGCGGACCCCAACCAGAGCATCGACCGCCGCCTGACCACGACGACGCCCACGCAGGCCCTCTACCTCATGAATTCGCCATTCGTCCACCGCCAAGCCGAAGCCTTCGCCGCCCGTCTCGACGCAACGGGCGACGCGGAACCGCGGCGGATCGAGCGCGGCGTCGAAATGGCATCGGGGTTTCGGCCCGATGCAGCGGATCGCGATCAGTGCGCGGCGTTCCTCGCGTCCTATCGGGAGGGACTCGTCGCGCGTGGCAGCCCGACGGATCAGGCGGATGCCGAGGCGTGGGCGGCGCTGTGCAGGGTGCTCCTCACCGACAATGCCTTCCTGAGCGTGGACTGACATGCATCCGGGCCCGCCCCTCTCACGTCGTGAATGGCTGCAGCGAGCGCACGGTGGCTGCGGTGCGCTGGCGCTTGCGGCCCTGTTGCGGGACGAGGCTGCCGCACGCGATCCGCTGGCAGCGCACCCCGGTCACCATCCGGCCAGGGCTGACGCGGTGATTTTTCTGTTCGCCACCGGCGGCGTGTCGCACGTCGATACGTTCGACCACAAGCCGCTCCTCGATCGCGATCATGGCAAGACCATCACCGCCTCGCGCTGGCTGAATCAGTCGGGTGCCTACGAGCGGTTCCTGATCAGGTCACGCTGGGGGTTTCGGCGTCACGGCTCGAGCGGCACGTGGGTCAGCGAACTGTTTCCCCACGTCGCGGGCGTCGTGGACGATCTCTGCTTGCTCAACGCGATGCACTGCGACAGCGACGGACACGACAAAGCCACTCTCGCCGCTCACACCGGCTCGGCCCAGTTCGCGCGGCCGAGTCTGGGATCGTGGGTGAGTTATGGCCTGGGAAGCGAGAATGCCAACCTGCCGTCCTTCCTCGTGCTGGCGCCGGCAGCCCCCTACGCCGGGGCACAGACCTGGGGCAGCGATTTCCTGCCCGCCTGCCACCAGGGCACCCACGTGGTGCCTGGTCCGGAGCCCCTGGCCAACGTGAGGCCGCGGGTCGCGGCGGCCGACATGCAGGCCCTGGAACTGGATCTCCTCGCCCGGCGCAATCGTCGGCACCGCGAGCGCGCCGGCGCCGACGCTGGGCTCGATGCGCGAATCCGCTCGTTCGAGACGGCCTTCGGGATGCAGCGCGCGGCCCCGGAAGCGTTCGATTGCTCGGGCGAGACCGCGGAGACACTCGCCCTCTATGGCGTCGAACCGGGCTCCACGGCGGGCTTCGGCTGGCAGTGCTTGATGGCCAGGCGGCTCGTCGAGCGGGGCGTCCGCTGCGTCGAACTCATCGACGTCGGTTCGAGCAACAACTGGGACTCCCACGCCACCATGACCGACCACGAGCGGCTGGCCGGGAACGTCGATCGGCCGATCGCCGCGCTCGTCACCGACCTGAAGCGGCGCGGGATACTCGAGCGGACACTCGTGGTGTGGACCACCGAGTTCGGACGCACCCCGTTCAACCAGACCCGTGATCATGCGGGCCGCGAGCATCACAACCTCTGCTTCACCTCATGGTTGGCCGGGGGCGGCGTCCGCGCCGGCCTCGTGCATGGCCGGTCCGACGATCACGGGATTCTGCCCGTCGAGGGGGCCGTGCACACGCACGATCTCCATGCGACGATACTGCATCAACTGGGAATCGACCACGAACGTCTCACCTTCCGCCACGCCGGGCGTGACTTTCGTCTCACCGACGTGGCCGGCCGGGTCGTCCGCGAGATCCTCGCCTGATCGCACGGCCGGGGCGGATCGGTCGCCCCTCGACACGCTGGCGTTTGCGGAAATCCGATCGGCCGCCATATCCTGCGTCGCCGATGGCAGGAGATCGGACCGGCGACGTCTTCTCTCGGAGGGTCGGGCGCGTGCGGAACATTCATGGCTGGCTCGTCATTGCAGCGATCGTCCTTCCACAAGGTTCCGGTTTCGCCGACTCCGACTTTCAGGCCCTCACCGCCGACATCATCGCCAGCCACCTGCAGGCGAGGCCGATCCAAGCCGTGAAGTACGGCATCCATGAGCACGATGGCCGCTATATCGTGCCCGATCGCGAGATGCTGGCCCGGGAAAGCGCGCGATTCGCCCGGTTTCTCGAGGCCCTCGACAGGGTCGACCGCGCGCGACTCACGGCTTCGGAGCAGGCTGACTGGCGGATTCTCAGGCAAACGCTGGCGAAGGATCGGTGGGAGCTGGAAGTCCAGCGGCAGCCGTGGCGTGACCCGTTGTTTTACACGAGGAACCTCGACGTCAGCGTCTACCTCAAGAGGGACTTCAAGCCGCTTCACGAACGGGTTAGGGACATGGCCGCGATTCTCCGGCACGTGCCGGCGACGTTGGCCGCAGCCCGCGACAATCTCGATCTCGTGCTGGCGAAGCCGGTCGTGGAAAGCGGGATCAAGTCGGCGCAGGGCATGGCCAGTTTTTTGGAGAAGGATCTGGCCGACGAAGCCGGAAAGATCGGCGATGGTCCGATCCTGGATGAGTTTCGGCGGGTGAATACGATCGCGGCCGCGGAGTTTCGGTCGTTCGTCGCATGGCTCACCCAGGCCCGGCTCCCCACGGCGGATCAGTCGTACGCGCTCGGTGCGGCGGCGTTCGCCGAGATGCTGCGAGCCGATGACGTCGAGATGTCGCCCGCCGACGTGCTGGAACTGGGCCTCGGTGAACTGAAGCGGGAACAGGCGCGGTTCGCGGCCGCTGCCGCGGAGATCGATCCCACGGCCAGTGCCGTCGATACCTACCGGGCGATCCAGCGGGAGCATCCGACCGCCGAGGGCCTGTTGCCCGAGGCGCGCAAGAACGTCGAGCTGATCCGCGCGTTTCTCGTCGACAGGAACATCGTCACCATCCCGAGCGAAGTCAGGCCGATCATCGCGGAAACACTGCCACCGTTTCGCGCCACGAGTTTCGCCTCGATGAGCACGCCGGGGCCGTTCGAAAAGAAGGCGACGGAGGCGTACTACTACATCACGCCGGTCGATGCCACGTGGTCGCCGAAGCAGCAGGAGGAATGGCTGACGGCCTACAACTACTACACGACCGACGTGCTCACGATCCACGAGGCGTATCCGGGGCACTACCTGCAGTTTCTTGCCCTGAACGCATCGCCGGCGAGCGATGCCGCCAAGTTGTTCCACACCTACGCCTTCGTCGAGGGATGGGCGCACTACGCCGAGCAGATGCTGATCGAAGAGGGCTTCGCCCAGCCGACGGACGCCGCCACAGCGTCGAAGGAGGAGCGCGTTCGGGCCGCTAAATATCGGCTCGCGCAGTCCGGCGAAGCCCTGCTGCGGATCTGCCGGTTGTGCTGCTCGGTGAGGATGCACACGGAGAACATGTCCCTCGACGAGGCGACGCGATTCTTCATGGCAAACTGCCACTACGAGCTGCAGCCGGCCCGGCAGGAGGCGACCCGCGGCACGTTCGATCCCGGCTATCTCTACTACACCCTGGGCAAACTGCAGATCGTCAAGCTCCGCGAGGAGTGGCGCGAGCAGGAGGGGGCGCGCTTCACCCTGCAGCGGTTTCACGACGAGTTTCTCAGCCATGGGGCGCCGCCGATCGCCCTGCTGCGCGACGTGATGCTGAAGCGTCGGTAAGGGGGGTTCCCGCCGTCGAGGGAATCCGGGACGCGGCCGAGGTCCGCGCCGGCAGGTGTCGCGTCCGGGGCTCTCACGGGTTCAGTCGCGAGGGGCCGCGATCGGAGGCGGCAGGTGGGCCGAAAGACGTCGGACCACGTCGGCATTCCCGGGCCGGGCCGCGACGTTCACCGTCTCGTGCGGATCATCCCGCTCGTCGTAGAGTTCGCGCTCGACGATCGTGCCGTCGCTGCGGTCCCGCCACAGCGTCAGCCGCCAGCGGGCGTCACGAATGCTGGAACCCATGAGTGGCCGGCCGCCGGTGTGCCCCGCCGCCGACCGCTCGTCTCACTGATCCCGCTCGCGGCCACGAGCATGAGGCCTCACGCCGAGTGGAGGCGGGCATGCCGTGGTAGAGTCCTGCCGAGTGTCCTCCGGTCGACGGCCGTCGTTCGGGGAAAGGACAAGACGGGTCCCTGGCTCATGCGCGGCACGAAGGTCGTCGTCATCGGTGCCGGTGTCATCGGGCTCACGCATGCCGTGACCGCCCGGGAAGCCGGCTGCGCGGTGACGGTGCTCGAACGCGACGGCCGCGCCCTGGGGGCGTCGGTTCGGAATTTCGGGACGCTCTGGCCCATCGGCTGCGTGCCGGGAGTGGAACGTGAGCAGGCGCTGCGGGGTGTCCGCCGCTGGCAGGAGATCGCCGGTGTGGCCAGGTTCTGGCACGATCCCTCGGGCTCCGTCAGCCTCGCCTATCGCGCGGAGGCCTGGCAGGTGCTGCAGGAGTTCGCCGGCACGAGCGCGGACTTCGAACTGCTCGACGCGGCGGCGTGCGTCCGCCGCTTCCCGGCCGTGAATCCCACCGGGCTGCGCGGCGGACTGTTCAGCCCGGCGGAGACGCTGCTGCACTCGCCCACGGCGATCCCGGCACTCGCGGAGCACGTCCGTCGGCTCGGGGTGACGGTGCACGTCGGCACGCCGGTGGCGCGGGTGCTCGCCGACCACGTGGAGACCAGCGATGGCCGACGCTTCGAGTTCGACCGGCTCGTGATCGCGGCAGGAGAGGAGATGCGGCTCTTCTTTCCGGAGGCCGTCGCCGCGGCGCAGATCCAGCCCTGCAGGCTGCAGATGATGCGGACGGTGCCGCAGCCGGCCGGCTTCACCCTCGGGGCGATCCTCGTCGGTGACCTGACCCTCTGTCACTATCCGGCCTTTCGCGACTGCCCGAGCATGCCGCGGCTGCGGGCCCGGCTGCAGGCGGAATTGCCCGAGCATCACCGCTGGGGCATTCACGTCATCGCGGCCCAGCACGCCGACGGCAGCCTCACCCTCGGCGACTCGCATGAGTATGGTCTCGACCTGCCGCCCGACAGCCGCCCCGAGGTGGACGACATGATCCTCGCCTCCCTGCGCGAGTTCGCGGTCGTTCCGGATCTGCGGATCGCGGCCCGCTGGCAGGGTGTCTACCTGAAGAGCACCGTAGGCCGGACGCAGGTCGTGCTCCAGCCCCGCGAACGTGTCACCATGGTCACGGCGATGGGGGGCCTCGGCATGACGCTGAGCTGGGGGCTCGCCGAACGAACCATCTCCTCGTGGCGGGCATGAATGTCGATGGGTGAGCCACTGCAACTCGTCGTCTTCGATTGGGCCGGCACGCTGCTCGACTTCGGCTGCCGCGGGCCACTGAACGCCTTCCACGACGCCTTCCGTGCCGCGGGCCTGCCGATCACCGACGCGATCGCCCGCAGGCCGATGGGCGCCCACAAGCGGGATCACGTGCGGGAGATCCTCCACGACGTCGATGTCGTCGCCCGCGTCCGCACGTCCCTGCGACGCGAGCCCGACGAGCAGCTCGTGGAGACGATCTACGAGGATTTCGCCCGGCGGCTGCCCGCGATGCTCCCCTTGCATGCCGACCCGATCCCGGGCGCCGTCGAAACACTCGCCTGGCTGCGTCGCTCGGGCATCCACGTCGGCAGCACGACGGGCTACACGCGCGACATGATGGACGTGCTCGAGCCGTTGGCCCGGGCCGCCGGCATCGCGCCCGACGTGGTGATCTGCGCCGACGAGGTGCCGCAGGCCCGGCCCGCCCCGTGGGCCTGCTTCCGAATCGCCGAACGGCTCGGCGTCTATCCGCTGTCGCGGGCCGTCAAGGTCGGTGACACGCCGGCCGACATGGCGGAGGGCCGAAACGCGGGCATGCGCTGCGTCGGGCTCAGCGAATGTGGCAACGAAGTGGGACTCGGCAGAGAGGCGGTCGAGGCGCTCGACCAGGCGGAGCGGACGCGGCTGGTCGCCGAGGCTGAGCGACGGCTGCGCGCGGCCGGTGCCCATGCGGTGCTTCGCAGCGTCGCCGATCTCCCGGCGTGGATCGAGTCACAGGCGGCACGAGGGCCATGAATCCTGTGAACGCTTCACACGCCCGGGTCGCCATCTTCGACGGCCCCGGGAGACCGTTTCGCCTCGCGGATCTGGAGATCCCGTCGCGGCTCGACCCGGGCGAACTGGTCGTCGAACTCTCGCTCGCGACGATCTGCGGCTCCGATCTGCACACGCATGCCGGAACCCGCCGGGAGCCGACTCCCTGCGTGCTCGGCCACGAGGGTGTGGGGACGGTCGTGGCGGCGGCCGCCGACCGCACGACCTGGCTTGGAAAGCGGGTGACGTGGAGCTCGACCGACTCCTGTGGCCGTTGCCCCGCATGCACGACGTGGAGACTGCCGCAGAAGTGCGCTCGTGTCTTCAAGTACGGCCACGTGTCCCTGAACGAGGCCCGCGGCCTGCACGGCAGTTACGCCTCCCATCTCGTCATCCGCGGCGGAACGCACCTCGTGGAGGTGCCGGACCACGTGCCGGACGCCGTGGCGGCATCGCTCAACTGCTCGCTGGCCACCATGGCCAATGTCACCGAACGGCTGCCCGATCCGTGCGCGGTGGCCGTGGTTCAGGGGGCGGGTCTGCTCGGGCTCCATGGCTGCGGTCTGCTCCGTGCCGCTGGCGTCGGTCGCGTGATCGTGGTCGATCCCGATGAAGGCCGCCTGGCCCGGGTGGCCGAGTTCGGGGGGGAACCGGCCCGAAGCCACGAGGTGCCCGATCGCGCGGCCGACGTGGTCATCGAGGTCGCCGGTGCCGCCGCCGTGGTTCCCGAGGGCCTGCGGATGCTCAGGCCCGGGGGCATTACCTGTTCGTCGGCATGGTGCATCCACGATCGCTGCTCGACCTCACCGGCGAGGCGGTCATCCGCGGCTGCATCAGCCTGCGGGGTTTTCACAACTACGCACCCCGCCACCTCGACCAGGCGGTGTCCTTTGCCGGACACTCCACACTGCCGTGGAGCTCGCTGGTGAGTCCGCCACTTCCCCTCGCTTCGCTCGACGAGGCCTTCGCGCTCGCGGCGACGCGACGGTGGCCCCGGGTGGCCGTCTCGACACGGGCCTGACACGGCCGTCCTTTTCCGCTCCGAGGCCATCGGCATGGCGCATCACACCCTCGAGACGATGGTCGCCACCTGCCGCCGAGGGAATCCATGACGGACGGCACGAGGCTCGGGCGCCTCATGGCGCGGCCCTGGTTCTTCACGCTCTGGACCGTGGCGGCCACCTTTGGCTGCTACGCCTGCATGTACGGCTTTCGAAAGCCCTTGACGGCGGCCGGATTCGGCGAGCCCGAAACCAAGGCGTGGCTGGTCACCGCACAGGTGCTCGGGTACGCGGTCTCCAAGTTCCTCGGCATCAAGGTGATCGCCGAAATGTCGCCGGCGAGCCGATCACGGACCCTGCTGGCGATCATCGGCTGTGCGCAGGCGATGCTGCTCGTGTTCGCGCTGGCCCCGGCCCCCCTCGATGCGGCCTGCCTCTTCGGCAACGGCCTCGCGCTCGGGTTGGTCTTCGGGCTCGTCCTCGGATTCGTGGAGGGACGGCAGCTCACCGAGCTGTTCGTGGCGGGGCTGTGCGCGAGTTTCATTCTCGCCGACGGCGTGGCGAAGACGATCGGCGCCGCACTGCTGCACCGCGGTGTCGCCGAACGATGGATGCCCTTCACGGCGGGCATGCTCTGCCTCCCGCCCCTGATCGCCTTCGTGTGGATGCTCGGCCGGATTCCGCCCCCGTCACGGCACGACGAGCGTGCACGGTCCCATCGCCCGCCCATGACCGTGGCGGAGCGTGTCGGTCTCTTGCAGCGGCACGGTGTCGGCCTGCTGGCGATCGTCGTCGCCTACCTCCTGATCACCATCCTGCGCAGCATTCGCGGCGACTTCGCGCCCGAGATCTGGGCCGGGATGGGGATCCAGCCGCAGGCGGCCGTCTTCACCCAGTCGGAACTCTGGGTGGCTCTGCTCGTCGTGGCCGCCAACGGGGCCCTCGTGCTGGTGAAGGACAATCGCCGCGCGTTCTTCATCGGGCTGCTGCTGTCCGGTGGCGGCATGGTGCTGGGGCTGGTCTCGCTCGGGGCCTATCGCGTCGGCTTCCTCTCGCCGTTCACCTTCATGGTCGTGCTGGGAGCCGGCCTGTACGTGCCCTATGTGGCGGTGCATACGACGGTCTTCGAACGGCTCATCGGCCTCACGCGCGAGCGGGCCAATCTGGGGTTTCTCATCTACGTGGCCGACGCCTCCGGGTATCTCGGCTACGGCGCGGTGATGTCGGGCCGCAGCCTGTTTCCCGCCCACGAGCAGTTCCTCGGCTTCTTCATCGGCACGTCGGCGGTCCTGCTCGGGGCCGCGTTCGCGTGCGTGTGCGTCGCCATGGGGATCTACGCCCACCGCATCGGGCTCCTGACCAAGACGAGCGCGTCGTGCGGCCTCGTGCTGCTCCTCCTCGCTCGCGGCGTGTGATCCGCACGCAGGTATCGATCGGAAGGCCACGGGTGCCGTGTGCGTTCCGTCAGGCGAGGACGACCCGCGGCACCTCGGTCGCCGCGGAACGCACGGTGCCGATCGGGCAGCTCTCCTGGCCGAGATCGGCCAGCCGCCGCATGATCCCCTCGGCGGCGTGCGGCGCGACGACCAGCACCATGCCGATGCCCATGTTGAACACGCGCTCCATCTCGTCGTCCGCGATGCGTCCGAGCCGCTGCACCCACGGGAAGACGGCCGGCACGGGCCAGCTGCCGCGCTGGAGCACCACCTGCACGTGCTCCGGCACGATCCGGCCGAGATTCTCCACGAGACCGCCGCCCGTGATGTGGGCGATGCCGTGGACCACCTGACCATCGCGGTCGTGCGCGAGGGCGGTCCGCACGGCGCGGGCGTAGAGCCGCGTCGGTTCGAGGAGGACGTCGCCGACCGTGCGGCCGCCGAAGTCGGGCAGGATCTCGCCGCACGTCAGCCCGCCCATGTCGAAGACGGCCTGACGCACGAGGCTGTAGCCGTTGGAGTGCAGCCCGCTCGATGCCAGGCCGAGCGCCACGTCACCCGCCGCGATGGCACGGCCGTCCACGAGCCGCCGACGCTCCACGACGCCCACGCAGAACCCCGCGAGGTCGTACTCGCCGCGCTGGTACATGTCGGGCAGGATCGCCGTCTCGCCCCCGACCAGCGCGCAGTCGCAGGCGGCGCAGGCGTCGGCGATGCCCCGCACGATCTGCTCGAGGAGGGCCGGGTCGTCGTGCGAGAGCGCCACGTAGTCGAGGAAGAAGAGCGGCTCGGCACCGGTGCAGAGGCAGTCGTTGACGCTCATCGCCACGAGGTCGATGCCGACGGTGTGATGGACGCCTGCGGTGACCGCGACCTTGAGCTTCGTGCCGACGCCGTCGGTGCACGACACCAGCAGGGGCTGCTCGTAGCCGCGCGCGAAGAGGCCCGGCAGGTCGAGCGCGAAGAGCGCCGCGAAGCCTCCCTCGGCGCCGAGCACGCGCGGGCAGTGCGTGCGGCGCAGGTGGGCCGGCAGTCTCGCCATGCCCTCGCGGTAGAGGGCGAGATCGACACCGGCCGAGGAGTAGGTGGCTCCGCTCACGCGGGTATCATCGCCGGGGAATTCCGGCCCGCAAGGCCGCCGCGTCGCGCCGCGTGTGCACCGAAGCGCGATCCGCGGTGACGCGCGGTGACGCGTCGCCGCGCCGGTCGACACCGGTGGTATCATGCCGCCCATGCCTCCTCGGAAACCGAGATCCACGGGCAGGCGGTCGCACGCGCGAAAGGCGTTGCCGCCGCTCCAGTTCAGCTTTCCCCTGCCCTACGGTGCCGTGCTCCAGGAGGGCGCCGGCCGCCGCACCGGCGGCGTGCAGTTCGTCGTCTACAGCCACTCGGCGACGGCCATGCGGGTGCTGCTCTACGACGGCGTCGGCGACCGGGAGCCTGCGGAGGCGATCGAACTCGACCCCGAGAGTGACCGCTGGGGCGACATCTGGAGCATCTTCGTGCCCGGGCTTGGCCCGGGACAGCTCTATCACTTCCAGGCCGACGGACCCTTCGATCCGGAACGAGGCCAGCGGTTCGACGCGGCGGCGCGGCTCATCGACCCCTACGCGAAGGCGCTCGCCGGCGATTACCTGCTCGACGACGCGGGCCAGATCGTGCCGCCCAAGTGCGTGGTCGTGGACGACGCCTTCGACTGGCAGGGTGACCGTCACCTGCGGCGAGACCTCGCCGATACCGTGATCTACGAGATGCACGTGCGCGGCTTCACGGCCGCCGAGACGAGTGGAGTCGCACGGCCCGGCACCTACCTCGGCGTCATCGAGAAGATCCCCTACCTCAAGTCCCTGGGGGTCACGGCGGTCGAGCTGATGCCCGTGCACGAATATCCGGCGTCGCTGCCGGGAGCGGCGCCGCCCGCGCGGGGCAATTACTGGGGCTACGACCCGATCGCCTTCTTCGCCCCGCACCGCGGGTACGCGGCCGGCACGGAGCCGGGCTGCCAGGTGCGCGAGTTCAAGGAGATGGTGCGGGCGCTGCACGCGGCCGGCATCGAGGTGATCCTCGACGTGGTCTTCAACCACACCGCCGAGGGCAACCACCTCGGCCCGACGCTCTCGCTCAAGGGCCTGGAGAACCGCGTCTACTACATGCTGGGCGACGGCGGGTCGTCGTACAAGAACTATTCGGGCTGCGGCAACACGATCAACGGCAACCATCCGATCGTGCGCGAGGTCATCTTCCTCTGCCTGCGGCACTGGGTGCACAACTACCACGTCGACGGCTTCCGCTTCGACCTCGCGAGCATCCTGTCCCGCGACCGCAACGGCGACATCCTGCCGAACCCGCCGATCATCGAGGTCATCACGGAGGACCCGATGCTCGCGGACACGAAGATCATCGCGGAGGCCTGGGATGCGGCGGGGGCCTACCAGGTCGGCTCGTTCGCGAGCCTGCGCTGGGCGGAGTGGAACGGCCGCTACCGTGACGACGTGCGCCGCTACTGGCGCGGCGATTACGCGCAGACCGGCCACCTCGCCACGCGTCTGGCCGGGTCGAGCGACCTCTACGGGGACGACGGGCGTCAGCCCTTCCACAGCATCAATTTCGTGACGAGCCACGACGGCTTCACGCTCAACGACCTGGTCAGCTACCGGGAGAAGCACAACGAGGCCAACGGCGAGGGGAACCGCGACGGCGACAACAACAACTTCTCGGAGAATTACGGCGTCGAGGGTCCCACACGGCGGCCGGAGGTGAACGCGCTGCGGGCCCGTCAGCTCCGCAACATGCTCGCGACGCTGCTGCTCAGCCAGGGCGTGCCGATGCTCGTCGCGGGTGACGAGTGCCGCCGCACGCAGGGGGGCAACAACAACGCGTGGTGTCAGGACAACGCCGTCTCCTGGTTCGACTGGAGCCTCGTCGACGGCAATGCCGACCTCGTGCGATTCGTCCGCGAGTTGATCCGCTTCCGGCGCGACAACCCGACGCTCCGGCGACGGTCCTTTCTCGCCGGCGGTACCAGTGCCAACGGCACGATTCCCGACGTCGAGTGGTTCTCGCCGGAGGGCACGCTCATCGACTGGTATGCGTGCGACGCGAGCCTCTGCTGTCTGTTCGGCGCTCCGCCGATGGACGACGCGCACGTCGACGGCGTGCCGAGGCACGTCATGCTCCTGTCGCACTCCGGCTCGACGCCGCGGTCGTTCCGGCTCCCCTCGGTGCCGGCGATTCGCGGGCTCTCCTGGCGCGTGTTCGTGGATACGGCCGCACCCCCGCCGCACGATATCCACCCGGACGGCACCGGGCCGCTCGTCGACGTGGAGCTGCCCGTCGAACTCGGTGAACGGTCGCTCGTCTGTCTCATCGCCGCGCCGGCGAGTCCGGAATCCGACACGGTCCCGACTCCCGCGGTACGCCGCCGGATTGTTCTTCCCGGCGACTGACGGCTACCCTTACCAGAGTCGGTCGCGCGGCCAGCCGTCGTTCCCCCCGCCCTCCCCGGAGCTTCTCGATGTCGCCCTCCCGCCTCTCTCTGCCCCGTGCCGGCCTGGCCGGCACGCTCTCTGTGCTCGTCGTCGGCATCGCCGCTTTGTGGGGATGTGCCCCGGCGACGGCGCCGAAGCCTCCGGCCGGCCCCATGGCCGGCGGCGATGGCCATGCCGACCACGACCATGATCACGACCACGATCATGCGAAGCACGACCATGGGGACAAGGACGGGAAGGACGCCCACGGCGATCACGACCATCCGGAGACGCTGGCGGAGGGCGTCGCGGAGCTCGAGACGCTGCTTGCGGACGTCGGCGAGAAACTTGGGTCGGGGGCGAAGGATGCGGCGGATGATGCCGTGCATGCCGCCGGACACCTCCTCGAGGATTTGAGGGGACTGCTGGAGAAACAGGAGCTGGCCGCCGATCTCAAGGAGGCGGGTGGCAAGGCGCTCGACGAGCTCTTCGAGTGCTTTGACAAGCTCGACGTCGCCCTCCACGCCGGCGCCGATGCCAAGGAGACCCCGGCCGAGGTGCATGCGTCGCTCGAGGAGCGGTTCAAGGCGGCGCTGGGCTCGCTCAAGGAGCGGTTCGCCACGCGAGCCGCCGCGGAGGAAAACTGATCATGAATCGGATTCGCACGGTCATGGGATCCGTCGGCGGTGGAGCACGCGGTGTGGCGACCGCCCTGGTGGCCGCCGCGACCGTCCTTGCAGCGACGGCGGTACGAGCGGAGTTCGACGTCGCCGCGGCACGGGGTCGGCTCGTGCTGGCCGACGAACCCGCCGGGGCACTGTCGCTCACCGCGGCGAAGGAAAAGCTCACACCCGAGCCGCAGCCGATCGTCGTCGTCGGCCGGATCGGTGGCCGTGGCATGGACCCCTTCGTGAAGGGCAAGGCGTCATTCTCCCTCGTCGAGATGCCCGACGGCCACGCGTCGAAGCCGGGACACAAGGCGGATGACTGCCCCTTCTGCAAGAAGCGCGCGGCCAGCGCGCCGATCGCGGCGGTGCAGTTCGTCGGGGAGGATGGCGCGGAACTTCCGATCGACGCCCGCGCGCTCTTCGGCGTGAAGGAGGGGCAGGACGTGGTGATCCGTGGCAGCGGCAGGTTCGACCCGAAGCTCGGCATCCCCGTCATCCAACTGACGGGCGACGGCATCCACGTGCGGCCGGCGGCGAAGTGAGCGCGGTTCCGCTGCGGGGCCGTGATCCCGACGCGACGTGGCCGACGGCGCCCCCGCGCGCCGCGTTCAAGGAATGGGCCGTCGTCTGCCGTGCCCTCGCGGCCGGGCGGCAGGACGTGATCCTGCGCAAGGGCGGCATCGTGGAACCGGGTGGCGGGTTCCGGGTCGAGCACGACGCCTTCCTGCTGCTCCCGACGTTCCTCCACCAGTCGGCGGAGAGCCTCGTGGCGGACGCCCGCGACCTGCTCGCCGACATCGACGCCGATCGTCCGCCGGAAGGCACGGTCGTGTTCCGTCATGCGGCCCGTGTGCGGGAGTCACGCCGGCTCGAGTCGCTGCGTCAGCTCGCCGCGTACCGTGGCCGCCACGTCTGGT
Source organism: uncultured Planctomycetaceae bacterium (assembly GCA_903917235.1). GTDB lineage: Bacteria > Planctomycetota > Planctomycetia > Pirellulales > UBA1268 > QWPN01. Next base: position 34,058 of record CAIWZS010000247.1, read on the forward strand.
CCGACGCCGTCGTCGAGGAGCGCTTCCACCGTTGGGGCGACGGTGTCCATCTGCTCGTCGTCGACGTGGCCCGGCTGCCCGAGCCGCTCACCCTCCCCTGGCGCGAGTCCTACGGCGGCTGCCGCTCATGGGCGGACGTGGTGGACGCACCGACCGGCATACGCTGAATCGGTCATGCCTGCCGCGATGCTCTTCGGGTCGCGTGCGCAGGGCACACACACGGCATGTTTCGACGTCGATCTGGGCGGCCCCTATGCCGGCCTGGCCGCTCGCGCACCCCTGTTTGACGCAGCAACGGGTACGTCAAGTACAATTCGTCATTCGGGAGTCGAGAGCGTCTGCCCGCAGGAGTTTGGCGTGAGCACGGCCCCGCGATACCTGCCGCACTACACCGTGGCCGATTACGCTGCGTGGAAGGGCGATTGGGAGTTGCTCGACGGGGTCGCCGTGGCGATGACCCCCAGCCCGTTTGGACCGCATGCAGAGCGACTCTCCCGCCTGGCGGCCGTGTTGTGGAACGCGATCGATGCCGCCGGCTGCCGGGCGACCGTGCTCGCGGAAATCGATTGGATCGTGACCAACGACACCGTGGTGCGGCCGGACATCGTGGTCGTGTGTGGCCCGGCCCCGCGACACCATGTCGAAGAGCCACCGGCGCTCGTGGCCGAGATTCTCTCCGCGGCGACTCGTGATCGCGACCTGACGGTGAAACGGGAACTGTATGAGGCGAACGGCGTGCCCTGGTATTGGATCGTGGATCCCGATCACGCCGAGCCGTCCCTGCTGCGGCTGGGAGAGAACGGCCGGTACCAGCCCGTGCCGGCCCGCGGTCGGCGCGAACTCGATCTCTGCCCCGATTGCAGGATCTCGCTCGACTTCCGTGGCTGAACCAGGAGTCGTGATGGGTGCGACGTCAGCGCCGAGTTTAGCGGCCCCGTCGCCGTGGAGTGACCGAAAACAGGGTGGGTGACGCGCCGTCGATCTCGCCGGCGGCGAGGCTGCCCCACACGCGCATCGGCACCCGCACACGCGAGACGTTGCCGGCGACGTCCACCTGACGCACCCGCACGTTGTTGCGTCCGGCACGCGGCTCGAGTGACTCCGTCCAGGCTCGGCCGTTGACCGAATACTCGACCCGCGCCCCGGGCTCGATCCCCGCGACCGTGAGGCTCCCCTCCGAGATGGAGAGGGCCACGGGCGTGTCCCCGCCGGCGACGACGGCCATGCGCGGGGCGAGCGGCCGCGACCGGTCGAGCGTGAATGTGAAGGTCGTCGCGGGCGAGGCGAGTCCGTCACGATCGACCTGACGGACGAGCACCGTGTTGCTGCCCGGACGCGCGCGAAACCCGCGTCGCCAGGTCTCGCCCCCGTCGCGTGAATACTCGGCCCGGAAACCGGGGGCCGTGTCGACGCGCAGCCGGCCGTCGCGCGTGATGCGATCCTCGGCACTGTGGCCGGTGTCCCGGACGAGATGCACCTCGGGCGCGGCCGCGGGCGCCCCGAGTCCGCGAAGCAGGGCGGACCAATCGCCTGACCCGGACACGCTGCCCTCCGCTGCCCAGTCGGGTGCCTGCACCATCACCATCACCATCGTCGTGAACATGATTTCCATGTTCGATCGGCTGCGGAACACCACGAATGCCGATTGGCTGCCGTCCGTCGGCTCCGCCTGCGCATCGAACGTGTCGAACGGGACCGGTTCGGAACCGCCGAGCAGGCTGCCGTCGCCGGCGTAGACCACCGTCGAGGAGGTGCTCTCCGATCCGCCGTCGGCGAAGAGCTGCATGGCGGGATCGACGACCGAGTCGGGGTTGAGGCGCAGCCAGAGCGGCATCGCGGTGAATGACGACGTCTCGCCGGTCGAATAATCCGTGATCCACAGGACGATGACACCCGCGTCTCCCTGCTGCGCGTCGACCAGCCAGGCCGCGTTGCCGGGACC
>CAIWZS010000248.1 GCA_903917235.1 uncultured Planctomycetaceae bacterium
CTTCACCGTCGCCGGCTTCCCGCCGACGTAGAGCGCGTACTCCTTGTAGGTCGTCGGAAAGATAAACCAACTGCGGCCGGGCACTTCGCGGTACGGGATGTTCACCCGCGAACCGCCCGCCCCGACCGGAATCATGACTTCGCCCGACGCCGGCGCGTCGACCCGCTTCGGTTGCGCGCCGAAAAGCACGAAACGCACGCCGTTCATGACGTAACCGGGCTCATCGGACTGACGCGGGAACGCCTCCGGCGTCATGCCGTTGTAGGTTGGCCACATCGAGTTCGTCGGGATCTTAAACGGCTGCAGGAAGTACGTGCGGATCCCCAGGATCACGATCGCGGCGACCAGGAAGAACTCCACGTTCTCGACCAATGACGACTTGGGGTAGATCGCGCCGCCCGTGCGGCGCAGCACCTCCTCAAGGCGCTCGATCCCCAGCTTCAGCTTCTCGACTCCGGCCCGCTCCTTCAGCAGCCCGCGCAGTCCCGTGGTCTCGCCCTGCAGCTCCGTCACCTCGGCGGCGGAAAGGACGTCGCGGCGGTAATGGTAGACCTTGTCGGCGAGCTCGAGCCAGTTGCCCGCGTTTTCCCGCATCTTGCGTTCCGGAGAGGCGAAGAAGCCGAACATGAGCGGAGCGGGATCAGTTGTTCTGCAGCACCTTGATGAAGGCGTCGGGCGGGATGGAGACCTTGCCGATCTGCTTCATCTTCTTCTTACCCTCCTTCTGCTTGTCGAGGAGCTTCCGCTTGCGGGAAATGTCGCCGCCGTAGCACTTCGCGGTGACGTCCTTGCGCATCTCGCGCACGTTGTCGCGGGCGATGATCTTGCCGCCGATGGCAGCCTGGATCGCGACCTTGAACATCTGCGGCGGAATGATCTCGGCGAGTTTCTCGCAGAGTTCGCGGCCCTTCGACTCGGCCTTCTCGCGATGGACGATGCTGGCGAACGCGTCGACGGGGTCGCCGTTGATGAGGATGTCCATCTTGACGAGGTCGGACGCCCGGTAGGCGCCGAGCTCGTAGTCCATTGAGCCGTAGCCGTGGGTGATGCTCTTCAGACGGTCGTTGAAATCCACGAGGATCTCATTGAGCGGCAGCGTGCACTTCAGCATCACGCGGTTCATGTCCAGCGTGTCGGTGTGGTCGCACGTGCCGCGCTTCTCCATGATGAGCGACAGGATGTCGCCCATGCTGTCGTTCGGAATGATGATCGAGGCGGTGATGGTGGGCTCGCGGATCTCTAGGATCTCGCCCGGGTCCGGCAGGTTCACCGGATTGTCGACCTCGATCAGCTCCCCGCCGTGGCGGACGACGTGATAGACCACGCTGGGATACGTCGAGATGATCTCCACGTCGTGCTCCCGGCGGATACGCTCCTGGATGATCTCCATGTGGAGCAACCCGAGGAAGCCGCAGCGGAAGCCGAAGCCGAGCGCGACGGAGCTTTCCGACGAGTAGATGAAGGCGGAGTCGTTCAGGCGCAGGCGCCCGAGGGCGGCCTTGAGCTTCTCGTAGTCGTCGCTCTCCAGTGGATAGAGTCCGCAGAACACCATCGGGCGGACCTCCTTGTAGCCCGGCAGCATCTCGGCGGCGGGCTTCTGCGCGAGCGTGATGGTATCGCCGATCTTGATATCGGCCGTGCTCTTGATGTTCGAGACGACGTAGCCGACGTCGCCGGCCCGGAGCACGTCGACCTTCTCCATCTTGGGCGTGAAGACCCCGACCTCCTTCACCTCGGACTTCACCCCGTTGCTCATCAGCAGCATCTGGTCGCCGGCCTTGATCGCGCCCGAAAACACGCGGGCGTATGAGATCACGCCACGGTAGGAATCGTAGAGGGAGTC
>CAIWZS010000249.1 GCA_903917235.1 uncultured Planctomycetaceae bacterium
CCCTCGTGGGGCTGGAGCCAGTCGAGCTTCGTCGTGGGCACCGGGCCGAGGTTGAGCCGATCGATGTGGGTGCAGGCGATCAGCCGCTCGCGAAACGCCTCGTCCTCCGTGATCGCCGTGCCGACGAGCGTCGGCCCGATGGCGTCGAGCACCCTGTCCTGTGGGCATTCGACCACGCTCACGAAGGGGAACATGTACTCCGCGCGCGCGATCTCCGGCTCCGGGCTCGTGCAGTGGGCGACCACGGGACGCAGCCAGCCGCAGCGCTCGTGCTCGACGAAGCGCGGACCGTATGAGGCCGTCGCATCGGTCACGCCCGGCGCCTTGAGCAGCCCCTCGATCTGTCCCCAGATCGCCTTGGCCGCCCCGGGGATCGTGAACGCCGCGAGCTTCGCATCGGGGTCGTCCGGCGGCTTGACTTCGGTCGGGCCGAGCCGCGCGGCGAGCGCCGCCGCGATCTCCTTGGTGTGCCGGCTCGCATAGATCGCCGACGCGTTGATGCAGCCACGGCCGCTGTTGATCGCGACGCTCTCCGCCATGACGTCGACGTACCGCTCCCAGTCGTCGACGCAGTCGTCGCCGAGGATGATCTTCGAGAAGCCGGGCCCGTGCACCTGCACGTTGGGGTTGGCACGGTACTGCTCGACCGTCTTGGCGCTGCCGAAAATCATGCTGCGGCGGCAGGCCGCCAGGATGCCCGCACCCACGTCGGTCGCACCCGGATAGAGCCCGATCGCCTCGGACGGAATCCCCGCCTCGACCATGCAGGCGGCCATGCGGTAGGGCGTCCACGGCTCCTGGCTGCCCGGCTTCATGACGAGGCCGACGCCCAGCGCGATCACCGGCAGCCAGAGTGTGTGCACGCCGGGAGAGTTGGAGGGCAGCACGAGGCCGAGCACCGGCGACTGGGCCTGGTAGCTCACGGTGACGCCGCGATGCTCCACGCCGTGGCCCCTCCACAGGATCGCCGGATCGAGGCCACGCGACAGCGCGTCGAGGATGCGGTCCATGTTCGAGAGCACGAACATGTTCTTCTGCATGTTGGCGCGGCAGAGCGACTCGGGCAGGCCGGTGGTCGCCGACTGTTGCTTCACGAAGTCCTCGGGTGCCTGCTTCGTGTCACCGACCGTGACCGTGCCGTGCGCGTAGAGATTGCCCGCCGTCTGCAGCCGCTCGACGATCTCCTCCGGCTCGATCGCGAGGAGCGCGCGGCGGGCGTTGGCGGACTTCTGCAGATCGCGGCCCACGATCGCGCCGCCGACCTGACTCACCTCGGCGACCGGTTCGCCGGTGAGGAAGTGGACGAGCGTCTCACGTTCGAGCGACTCGTAGGGCTTGCCGAAACGCCAGGCGGGCAGGTGCATGAGTGGCCTCGAGAGGGGGAGAGGCGGGGGGTGGTAGGACAAACATCGTAGCAGTCCCGCCGCATGCGACCTTGGCCGGCCGGAAACCGCCCCAAGGTATCCGTGCCCCCAGGGGCGAAGGGAGCCGATTGGCGAGACACTGCGTCTTCGGGGAGTGAGGTTGGCGGTCGCCGCGTTGACGCGTCCCATGCGTCAGGCAGGTGCCGGAGGCTGGCGGAGGAGTCGGGGAAAATTGAACGAGACTGAAGCACGCACATGTTGGCCGCCGTCGTCAGTCGGCTCCAGCGGCGACTGCCCGCGGGCGATAGCTTTGCGGCTGTGCGAGCGAAGGCATCGATGTTTCCCTACTGCGTGGGGGTGAGGGTGCGTCGAGCCACGCGTGGTAGGAAGCGGTCTTGCACTGAGCAGTCTGCAACCACAAAACAATGTGTTTTTCACCGCGGAAGGCCGTCCATCGACCGAAAACTTGCAGTCAGTACGACTGTGGATAGGGTGACGGCAATTGATGCACCTCCGGACCATCTGCCGCCCTGTCGCGGGGGATTCTGAACTCGCCTGCGACGCTTCTGAGGAGTCTCCTGAATCATGATGCGGATCTCGCTCGATTCTCCGGCCCTGATCGCGGTGCTCGGTTTGGTTCGCGGCGGGGCAGCGCGGGCAGCGATACGGTCTGGCCGGCGCGGTCGCCGTGCGGCATTCCGCACGAGGTCGGCGGAGCGGCTCGAGCCGCGGGCGATGCTCGACTCCGCCGGGATACGCGGCGACCTTCCCGTCCTCGCCGATCTGAGCGACACGGGGTGGTCGAACAGCGACCTCATCACATCGGACCGGACTCCGATGCTGAGCGGTCGCGTGCGGGGCCCGGTGAGCGAGGTGCTGCTCGTGGTCAACGGCGTACCGGGCAACCGGGTGCCGGTCATGAATGGCGTCTGGACGCACGAGGTCTCTCCCCAGGATGCCCTTGATTCCGGCAGGCACACGTTCGCCGTCCGGCCCGTCCACACCTCGGGCCGAGTTGGACGGCTCTCCAAGCCACTGGACGTCACGATCGTGACGTCCGCGCCCAGCGCTGCGACGCTCGGCGTCGAGCGGTCGTCGGACAGCGGCGTGAAGG
>CAIWZS010000250.1 GCA_903917235.1 uncultured Planctomycetaceae bacterium
CACTCCGCCGACCGTGACCGTGTTGCCGCGGCTCGTGATGAGCTGCTGGTGCTCGACCGCCGGCTCGCCCGTCGTCGGATCGACGACGCCGGTGCCGAAGGGCCCGGGCAGCGGCACCTGCTCGTCGATGAACGAAAGCTCCCGGGAGCGGAACTCCCAGCTCGGCACGCCGAGGCGGCTCGACGTCAAACCGCTGTTGCCAGCCACGAACCGGTTTCGGTCCACCTGCCGGAGCACGTCCGCCCGCAGCCGCACCGCACCCGAGTAGTTGTCGACCGGCGTGAGCACCGTCGCGCCGGTGATCACGCCGCTCGACCGCGGCACGTCGTAGAACATGTTGGCCGCCTCGACCACCCGCTGGCCCTGGCGGAAGATCACGTTGCCTTCCATGTAGAGTTCGAGCGGCACGTCGGCGGCCTGCGAGCCGCCGTCGAGATCGGGCTGGGCCGAGCCCTGCGTCCAGATGACGAGGCGGTCGCACGAGATGTCGAGCGGCCCGGCCGGGTCGACCCCGTCGACGACCAGATTCACGCCCGACGTGATGACCGCGATCCACTCGGTGCCGGACGGGCTGGGGAACCACTTGATCGACAGTGGCGCGCTCGAACGCGGAAAGGCACGGAGCCTCCGCCCCGAAACCGACGCCTGCGGCACCGGCGCGACCGGGGCGCCGAATTCACTGAATTGCGTCTGACGGATCACGGAATCATCCGCCACCGTCCCGGCGGGCGCACCCGCCGTGCCCGCGGGTGTCTCGTAGACGGGCGGCCCCCCGCTGCCCGGCGCGACGCTCGTGAAGTCGAGCCGTGGATCGCGCAGCGTCCAGAAGCGTCCGGCCCACTGCGGCCCGCGCACGGTCGATGCGTGCTGGTCCGCGCTGCCGGCCGATCGCACGCGGACATCACCCGCCATCCGCACGAGCACGCCGCGCACCTGCGGCTCCTCGGGCTCGGCCTGCTGCTCGATCCACACGACGGCCTCGTGCGCCGTCGCCTCGGTCTCACCCTGGGCGACCGTGACTCCGCCGGTGAGATGCCAGACGTCGTAGGCCCCTTCGGTCCACCGCGAGGCCTGCGTCGCCCGGATCGCGAGCTGCTCGCCGGGATCGACCGACGGAACCTCGATGCGTCCCGCCTCGGCGATCGCGGACGCCAGGCCGCGCGCGGGAAGTGCGGCGAGCTGCCCGGCCGGCGCACCCACGGCCAGGGCGCGTTCCGCCGGAGCGACATCCGTCTCGTCGGCTTCGAGCGATCGCGTGAGGATGCCACCGACGAGCACGACGACGAGCGCGCACGCCCATCCACGGACCCGCCGCGCGCGCGGGACGCGCTCGGTCACGACTCGTGGCACGTGGTGCAACACGCGGATGATGGGATGGCTCGCGAAAACGTGGCGACGTTCGCCGCCGTCGGCGGACTCGGGGACGTGGACGGGGCGACGCGATCGCCTCCCGGTGCAAAAAGACCGGGGCTTATAGGAGCGGCGCCGAGGGGTCGTCAAGCGGACGGGGGCGGTGCGACGGACGTGCAAGTCGCGGCCAC
>CAIWZS010000251.1 GCA_903917235.1 uncultured Planctomycetaceae bacterium
CCCCGTGCATCAGCGGTGCATAACGTGTGGATTCGATCGCGAATGGCGGGAGAACCGCATGCGCATCGCACGCCGCGCAACGGGGCTTATACTGACGACCCGGTTCGGCGAGCGGCGACCGCGTGGCACGACCGCCGTGCGCCGCAGGCGGCGCACACCACGAAGCGGCGAACGAGCGGGCCTTGGCGGGCACAACGGGGCGTCAGCAAGTCCGGGGCGTCAGTCAGTCCGAGGCGTCAGCAAGTCCTGGAGTCAGGGAATGTCCTCGCGGCACGGCTCGTGTGCAAGACAGCGGCAAACGCACGTGTTGTGCCCGGCGGGAGTGACCCGCGGCGCGCTGCTCGTCGCGATGTGCCTCGGCGGTGCCTCCGGCGCCGCGCGCTCGCAGGAGCAGCCCGCCGCACCGACGACACCACCGACGTTCCAGCCGGGAGAGATCTCGATCGGAGAGCCCGTGACGCTCCCCTTCGGTGGCGTGGGGCCGAGCTCCGAGCCCCGGGCGACCGGCGGCAGCGGCGTGACCACCGCCGAACCCGCTGCGATCGGCGTCCGGCAGCTGGATGAGGCGACCGCGAAGCTCGGGCGGAGCGGCTGGCTGGGCATGGTGGTCGCCGAGTCGAACGTCCCCGGACGCTGGAGGGTCGACGAGGTCGCTCCCGGTGGCCCGGCGGATCTCGCCGGCATTCGCGTGGGAGACGAACTCCGCGCCGTCAACGGCGTGGCGCCACGCAACGCGGACGAGGTGGCGCAGGCGCTCACGGCGATCGTGGCGGACCAGCCGGTCGCGGTCGCCATCGCGCGGGCCGACGAAGTGTCGGACATCACCGTTCGGGCCGCACCGCGCCCGAGTACGCCGCCCGCACCGCGCGGGGCCACGGCACCAGCTGCGGCACGTGACGACGGTGCCACGGCGGTCGGAGGCCTGCCCGGCGATCCACGCTCCATCGGAGGGCCTGACGCAGCCGGCCCCGCGGCGCTCCCTTCGACTCCTCCCGCCTTCACTGCCCCGTCGGTCATGACGCCGGCTCCTGCCGCGGCCGCTGGCATCGCCGAAGCCGCTGCCACCGCGCCGCCGAATCCGAACGGATCCCTCGTGCCGCCGACGGTCGGCCTCCCTGGTCCGGGCGTGTCGACCCCCGTGCAGCCTCCGGATGTCTCCGTGTCGGTCCCCGGTGGCCCGACACCTGTGGGCGAATCGGCGTCGCCGGGTCGCTTCATGCCGGCGACGCCGCAGGTGAGACCGGATGCGACCATCGCATCCCCGAGCCCCCGTACACCCGCCGGCTTCGAGGCGCCCTCGGGGCTGCCTACGGGCTTCGGACCATCGTCCATCGGTGGAGCATCGCCCCGCATCCCGCGTGAAGCGGTCGGACGATCGAGCACGCCGGGCGGCCGCACGGCGCTCGGGGTGCGGACGATCCCGCTCGACCCGGTGACGCAGGCGCGATTTCAGCTCTCCGCCCCGGACGGCGCCTACGTGATCGGCGTCGTGCAGGACCTCCCCGCGTTCCGCGCCGGAGTGCCGCCGGGCAGCGTGATCGTCGCCCTCGACGAGCGTCCCGTGCATTCGCCGACCGAACTCACGTCGCTCGTGACGAGCGGGCCGATCGATCGGCCTGTGCGCGTCCGCTACGTCCTCCCCGGCGGCACCGCCCGCAATGCCGACGTCGTGCTCCAGGCCATCGACCCACCGCTGTTGCGAGCGCTCGGGGGGGACGCTGCGGACAGTCCGGCCCCCGTGCCGCAACCGCGGCTGGCGCGGAGGCCTGTCGAGGAGGCCGTCGTCACGCTGCGCCGTGAGATCGTCCTGTTGCGGGAGTCGCTGCGGGACCTGGAGCAGCAACTGGACGGCCTGGTCGACCAGTCGAGCCGCGGGCGATCGCGGTGAGCGTCAGGCAGCGTGGGCGCGGCGTGGCGCCGGGCTGCCGCACACCCGATCGAGTTCTTCCATGAGCGGCACACCAGCCGGACCCGCGACCGCTGCGGCCCACCGCGCCACGCGCGACGGCTCGCGCCTCACCGCGACGGCGTTCCCGCGCCGCGTGCCATCGGTCGCCCAGGACTCCGCGTCGTCGCTCAGCCGGATGAGCAATCGCTCGATGCCCGCCCGATGCCATTCGATTCCGTCCCGATCGAGTCCTGCGGGCACCGACACCGCGCGACTCACGATCGCCCGTGCCCGGGAGTAGGGCCTCGGGATCGCGAAGGCATCCCACGTGGGAAGTCGCCACGGGCGTGCATAGCCCAGTCCCATGGCGACGATGGGGATGCCGAGGGTGCCTGCCAGGTAGACGCAGCCGGGCGCGAGTCGCCGCCGGGGGCCCCGCGGCCCGTCGGGCGTGATCGTGAGGTTGCCCGCGCGCGCCCGTTCGGCCAGCTCGCGCAGCGCCGTCGAGCCGCCCCGGAACGTACTGCCCCGCACGACGCCGAATCCCATCATGCGGGCGACTCGATCGAGGATGTGCGCATCGGCATGCCTCGACAGCAGCATCGAGATGTTCGAATGCCCTCGCAGGAAGAGCGGCAGCAGGATGTTCTCGTGCCAGAAGACGTAGATCTTGGCGCCCCGGTAGGCGGGGTGCACCGGATCGACCTCGGGGTCGCTGAAGTCGGCCCGGCAGTCGAGCGTGGACATCCAGCCGCGCACCACCGCGGTCGATGCCAGCGACCAGGCGCCGATCGAAAACGGGGTCGTTGGCTTCATGCCACCGTCGCTCCAGAGGCTCGATCCGTTCCGCGGGCCCATCGTGGTGTCCGCGTCACTCGATCCACGTTCCCTCGAACACCTCTTCCGCCGGCCCCGTCATCACGACGTGCCCGGCGGCATCGCCACACTCGAGCCATTCCAGTTCGAGCGTGCCCCCCGGGAGCTCGGCCCGGATGTGCCGGTCGGTCCGACCACCGAGCGCACCGGCCACACAGACGGCGGCGGCACCCGTGCCGCAGGCCTGCGTGATGCCGCTGCCACGCTCCCACGTGCGCATCCGCACCCGGTCCGACGCGAGCACCTGCACGAAGTGCACGTTGACGCGACGCGGGAAGAGCGCCGCGGTCTCGATCCGGGGACCGATCACCTCGAGCGGCACGCCTGCGACCTCACGACACCAGAAGACGACGTGCGGGTTGCCCATCGACACGCAGGTCATGCGGGGGTCCAGTCCGCAGGCCGCCCACCACGGCTCCTCCGTCCCGAGCGCCGTGCACGGGGCATCGACCACCGGCCCCGATCCGCCGACGTCGACGGGGATCGCCGCAGGATCGAGCATCGGCGCGCCCATGTCGACGCGCACGCGGGAGCTGCGCGCTCCCGTGGGTGTCACGTCCACGGTCAGCAGGCCCCGCCCGGTCTCGATCGCGACACCTCCCGGTGCGGCGTGTCCCCTGGAGACGACCAGGTGTGCCACACAGCGAATGCCGTTGCCACACATCTCGGCCTCGCTGCCGTCGGCGTTGAACATCCGCATGCGCGCCGCGGCGACCGTCGACGGCTGCACGAGCACGAGCCCGTCACCCCCGACCCCGCGGTGACGATCGGCGATCCGCGGTGCGAGCCCCGCCGGATCGCGTGGCGTCGGCTCGACGAAACAGTCGACGTACACATAGTCGTTGCCGGCGCCGTGCATCTTCACGAACTTCATCTGCGACACCCGTATCCGTCCCGTGGTCACGTGTCCGGCACCGTGCAAACCCGTCACCGCCACTCTAGCGACCTGCCGGACCCGCGATCCATGCCAAACGCGAGCCTGCCCGCGTCGCCCTCTCGTCCCGCACGAGGCGGCTCACGGCCGCAGCGCCGTCCGCGGCCCACCGGCCGACTGCCGCGCCTGGAGCTTCTGCAACGCGGCCGCGAGGGTCGGGAAGGCCTCCGTCGACGGCTCGGGCTCCGCCAGCGTGCCATCGACGTGAATGAGCATGAACTGGCCGCTCGCCCCACCCAGCAGCCGCTTCATGGCCGGCAGCTGCGTCTTGGCGTCGCCGACGATCGAGCGAAACGTGAGGTCGAGCCCTCCGTCGAAGTCGACGGCACCGGCGCCGACGAGGCTGATCGCGTCTCCCGACAGTTCGATCGTGTCGAGATACGCGTGCGGTCCCTCGATGCGAAAGTCGACGAGGCTGCCCGTGAAGGCGTTCCGGTCCGGTGCCTTGACGCGCAGGATCTTCAGGAGGGCCACCACCACCGGCAGTTCGTAGAGGTCGGCGTCCCGCAGCCGCATCTGCCCCCGTCCCGTGAGCGAGTGGCTGCCGGTCCGCGAGCCCGAGATCTCGAGTCCGGCCTGCATCCGCCCCCGGTAGCCATGGGCGACGCCGGTCGCCTCGCTCGTGAGCCGCTCGAGATCGGCGTCGCTGAGCGCCGCATTCACCGTGAAGCGGCCACCTGGTCCCGCCGTGACCTGACCATCGACCAGCAGCATCCCCCCGGCGACCCGCGCGCCGAGCCGCTGCCCGCCAACGCCGTCCGCGGCCACCGCCGGAGCACCGAAGCGCATGCCGGCAGGGTCGAGTGCGATGGGCCCCTCGAGATCGGTCAGCTGCACGCCCCGCACGATCGCGCTGTCGAGCGACACCTGGCCGTCGGCCCGCCAGTTCGTGCCGTCGCTCTGTCCGCGCAGACGGATCCCGCCGTGCACGTGCTCGAGCGGCACCCCGACGTCGACCTCGGCCTGCGCCATGTCGAGGTGCATGTCCCACGCCGCCGCGACCCCCGTGCGCGCGGAGGGGGGAGCCGACGGCGCGGTCGAATAGATGTCGAGCGTCCCTTCGAGGGACAGGAGGCCCCGCAGATCGACGCCGGCCACCGCGTCGCGGAGGCCGTCCGGAAGCGCCTGCAGCAGGTCATGATCGACGCGGAAGCGGTCCGCGCTGAGCCGCTCGAAGGAGACGTGCCACCCGTCGTCGGCCGTGAAGATGCAGCGCCCCTCCGTCGCCACGACCGTGCGCTGATGGACGCCCCGGATGCGCTCGAAGCGCAACTGTCCGTCCCGCCACACGAGTCGCCCCTGCATCTGCTCGAGGCGATACGGAAACCAGGCGGGCTCGATCGAGACGCTCTGCCCCTCCGGTGTCGCCTCGAGCTCGACGGTCATCCGATGCGTCTTGACGCGGTGTCGCACCGTGGCGGTGAACTCCGCCGTCCCGCGGGGGTCCACGTCCTCCCAGATGCGCTGCATGCCCTGGGGCAGTGCGTCGCGCAGCTCCGGCTCGAGCACGACGCCACGGCCGGTGAGGCGGAGGGTCAGTTCGCCGTCGTCGTCACCGACCGGCTCGAGCCCGCCGGAACAGCGGATCACTCCGGTGTCGTTCGCACCCACCAACTCCCGGATCGTCCACCTGGTCCCCTCCATGCGCAGCAGTCCGCTCACGCCGGACAGCGGGTAGGGAAAGCCCGCGTAGCTCATGCTCCCCTGCACGACGCGCAGGTCGAGCGTATTGAAATAGTGGGTCGGAAACCGCGGCCCGCGCTCGTGCCGGAAGCGGAAATCGAAGGTCCCCGAGGCACGCAGCCGCCGCACGATGTCGGCGCTACGGGCAGGCAGCGCCGCCAGCAGGGCGTCGTCGATGCGCATGCCGTCGCCATGCACCTCGATGAATCCCTGGCCGCCGGGAACGGACGTGTCCACCGTGCCGGTGACATGCACCGGATGCCCGCCGGCCTGTCCCGTGAGATGCAGCGCCAGTGTCCTCGCACGGAACGTGACGGTGCCGACGGTATGGTCGAGCCGATACGGAAAGCGATAGTGGGTGATCGACACGTTGCGGCACCGGACCGCGACATCGGGATCGAGGACGCCCGCACGACGCTGCACGCGCGCGCGCACGTCGATCTCCCCGGCGGGCAGCAGCTTGTTCCACTGCGCCGACAGCGGCTCGGGCAGGAGCCCCTCCCAGTGCCTGCCGACGTGCAGTCGCTCGCTCTCGACGACGAGGTCGAAATCGGCGGTCGACGACCACCCGTGGAGCCTGCCGCTGCCGCGCACGAGCGTCGGTCCGGCATGCCCCTCGAGCTGCTCGCACACCGCGCCGCCGCGATCGGCTCGAAAGACCGCCGAGATGTCGCTCACGGCGAAGGGCAGGGTCGCGTGCTCGAAGCGGCCGGAGCGCAGCCGGCCGGCCACCGTGAAGTCGGCCTCCGCGAGACGGTCGAGGCCGCCGGTCACCTGCCACTCCAGATCGACGCGACCACGAAGGCCGTCGGGCCACGCCCCGACCCCCACGGTGGCGGCCAGGCCACCCGCCTGGGGCGCGAGATCGAGTCCGGCGACGTTGCCGGCGAGCTGGAAGGCGCCGGAGGATTGCACGAGCTGCCCCGTGAAGGCCGCGCGATCGAAGGGATCGCCCGTAGCCCCCCCGCTGAAGGTCAGCGCGGAGCCCGCCTCCGTCGTGACAGGAGCCACGTCGATGCCGAGATGCCGCACGGTGACACGCTGCCGCGTGCCCGCATCGTCGACGACGATCGTCGCGTCGTCGATCCGCACGGGCAGCGCGAGACCTCCCGGGCGGCCAACGAGGACGTCCGCGAGATTCCACCGGCCATCGGCCGCGCGTACGACGTGCAGCGTGGGGCGTTGCACGCGCACGGACGTGACGCGCACGTCGCCCGTCGCCAGGTCCGTCAGCGCCGTCGCGCAGGCGAGGTGGGCCTCATCGACCGTGAGCAGACGCCGTCGCTCGGGATCTTCGATCGAGGGATCGGCCACCTCGATCCCTCGGATCACGAGCCCTTCGCCCTCGACGAGGCTCGCCGCACGCACCCGCACCTCGAACGTCGGAAACTCGCGCTGCAGCCTCGCCTCGACCCGACGACGCACCTCCTCGCCCAGCCGCGTGGTCCCGAGGGCCACGGTGACGAGCACCGCCGCGGCCGTCAGCGGAAGCGTCCAGCGGACGACGGTCCACAAGAGGTCGGTGAGCGGCTTCACGCGCGCAGGCGGCCGTCGGGCCGCGCCTCGAAAGGCGGTGTTTCTCCCGGGCGGGCAGCCGTCGCACCGGGAGCGGGGGCGGGAGGGTAGGAACGCGTTCCTGCACGGTCAAGTCGCCGCGCCGGGCCCGTAGGTTTCCCAGCCCGCCACTCCGCTGCTATAACCCGCCTCCGACCGACACGGGGACGGGGATCGGCCGTCGGGCCGACCGGGCGTATCGCGTGTCGGCCGCTCCCGGGAGCCCTGACGCATGGCCGCGGAAATGTCCGCTCGAGAGACCTCGGCTCCCAACGCCCATCGGCTGCTGTGGGCGGGGTTCATGGCGATCCTCGCCGCAGGCGTCGGATTCGCGATCCGTGGAGGAATCCTCGACAACTGGCGCGAGCAGTTCCAGTTCACGGCGTCACAGGCGGGTCAGATCACGGGGGCCGGGCTGACGGGATTCTGCTTCGGCATCATCATCGGCGGCGTCATCGTCGACCGGATCGGCTACGGAAAACTCGTGGCGCTGGCGTTCCTCGGCCATGTGCTGTCGGCGGTCGTGACGTTCAGCGCCTCGACTCCGGCGAACGCCTACCAGCTGCTCTTCTGGGGATCCTTCATCTTCGCGTTCGCCAACGGCACGCTCGAGGCGGTGGCCAATCCACTCGTCGCGACCGTCTTCCCCAACAATCGGACGCACTACCTCAACATCCTGCACGCGAGCTGGCCGGCCGGCATGATCCTCGGCACCGTGGCGGGCTGGTATCTCGACGACAAGCTGCAGATCGACTGGAAGTACCAGCTCGCCCTCTACCTCGTGCCGACGGCTGTCTACGCGCTGATGTTCCTCGGTCAGAAGTTCCCCCGCTCCGAGGCCGCGGAAAAGGGTGCGAGTTTCGTCGACATGTTCCGGAGTGTCGGCGTGCTCGGCTCGGCGGTCGCCTGCTTCCTCCTCGCCCTGTTTTTCGGAGACATCCTCAAGAACTTCATCCCCGAGCAGGCCGCGGTGGCAGGGTACGCGCTCGGAGGAATCCTCCTCCTCGGCGTGGCCGTGATGACGAAGTTCTCGATCGGCTCGCTGCTCCTCTTCATCCTGTTCGTCACCCACGCCCTCGTCGGTGCGGTCGAACTGGGCACCGACAGCTGGATTCAAAACATCACCGGCAACCTCTTCACGTCCGAGCAGGGCAAGTGGCTGTTCATCTGGACCTCGGTGATCATGTTCGGCCTCCGCTTCTGCGCACACTTCATCGAGACGAAGGTCGGGCTCTCGCCGATCGGGCTGCTCCTGGTCTCGTCGATTCTCGCGTTCCTCGGCCTGCGCTTCGCAAGCGGGATGGACAGTTTCCCGGCGGCCCTGGCCGCCCTCGGGATCTACGCCGTGGGCAAGACCTTCTTCTGGCCGACGATGCTCGCCGTGGTGGGCGATCGCTTCCCACAGACCGGTGCGGTCGCGATGTCGATCATGGGCGGGATCGGCATGCTCTCGGCGGGGCTGATCGGCGGCCCCGGGCTCGGCTACTGCAAGGATCGATTTGCCGGCGAGGCGCTCGGGAAGGCAGCCGATGCGGCGGTGCACGCCGAGTTTCGCGCCGAGACCCCGAGTCGCTTTCTCAACATCCCCGCGACGGAGGTGTTCGGGCTCGACGGGCCGAAGGTGGCCGCAGCCCGGAAGGCGGGCGGCTCCGGCACGCCCGCGCAGCAGGCTGCCGTCCAGGCCGATCAGCAGGGTGACCGTGACACGCTCAAGATCGATTCCTTCATCCCGGCGACCATGGCCGTGATCTATCTGGGCATGCTGGCCTACTTCGCCAGCATCGGTGGCTACCGCCGCGTCGAGATGAAGGGCTGACGCGGCCCCACGTCGAGCGTGGCCCCCGGGCCGGTCGCAGCACGAATGCCGCCCGGCAGGTCGTGCGAGGAGGCTGCCCGGTCCTCGCGGGCAGCCGTGCCCAGCAGCCGAACGAGCGTGCGGTAGTGGGCCTCGGTCATGTCACGCTGCGGCCAGCCCTCGCGACGCCAGAGGGCGACGAAGATCTCGGCCACGAGCGGCGGAGCGAGGGTGGCGAGGTCACCGGCGCGGAGGCGGACCGTGCCATCGGGCAGGCGTTCCGCGTGTCGGTCGAGCAGATAGCCGGCTGCCGAGGAGAGGGCGTCGGCAACGCCGGCCGCCTGCACGCCAAGCCGCACGAGCGCGGCGGCGCTCGCCGGATACGGACCGGCCGCACATCGGCTGAGGATCTCGTGCCGGAGAAAATTCCTCGCACGGGAGGTGTCGGTATTGGTCGCGTCCTCACGCCAGGCCTGCCCGAGGTCTGCGAGAAACCGGCGCATCGTGGCGCGTGAGACGCTCAGCAGCGGCCGCACGAGCGCGATCCCGTCGGCCAGCACCCGCGTCCGCCGCATCCCCGCCAGCCCCGCCACGCCGGTGCCGCGCAGCACGCGGTGCAGGATGGTCTCCGCCTGATCGTCGGCCGTGTGCGCGACGAGCACGTGATGCGCGCCCGTCTCCCGGGCCACATCCGCCAGGAAGCCGTAGCGCAGACGCCGGGCCCGGCCCTCGAGCCCCTCGCCTCGGACGGCCGCGGGGTCGCGCACCGTCAGCCGACGCCACGCGACGGGGGCGCCGATGCCCTCGGCCAGACGCGTGACGAAGGCCCGGTCAGCGGGCGCCTCCGCCCGCAGATCATGCTCCGCGTGCGCCACCACGAGCCGCCGCCCGACCGTGGGGCCGAGCTGCAGGAGCCCCAGCAGCAGTCCCACGCTGTCGGCACCGCCGGACACCGCGACCACGACCGGACTCGACGGCGTTCCCAGCCACGCGGGCTCCGCCGAGAGGGCGGCGAGCACCGCGTCCGTGGCGTGGTCGAGCGGGGATGCTTCGCCGGCTGACACTCCCATCGCACTCCGGTGACGATCCGACCCTGCGCGACACGCGACCGCGTTCCCGAGTGTCGCACACCGACGCCGCCCGAAAAACGCCTGCTGGAGCCACGAAAACGGGATTGAGAGGACGCGACCCCGCCGCTACCGTCCCCGCGATTCCCCAACCGACCGCCCCCCACACCGAGGAACGTGCCATGTTCCACACCCTGCCGCGCGGCCTCGTGGCGCTCGTCCTGCTGCCGCTGCTGTCGGGTTGCTCCACGCTGCTCACGGTCGCCTACCTCGTGCGGCCCAATGACGTCCCGGCGGAATACGCCGGCCTGAAGGGGTCGCACGTGGCGGTCGTCTGCCGTCCGATCGTCGAGCTCGAGTTCAGCGATGCCGGGTCGGCCCGTGAGCTCGCCGGCGTGGTGGACCAGCATCTGCGGGAGAAGGTGCGCGGGATCAACGTCATCGGTCAGCACGAGGTCGCCCGCTGGCTCGACGAGAACGCGTGGGTCGATTATCCGGCCCTCGGCGCGTCGCTCGACGCCGATTACGTCGTGGGCATCGACCTCGAGCAGTTCCGGCTGTTCGAGGGATCGACGCTCTACCGTGGCAAGGCCGCCGTCACCGTGCGCGTGTTCGACGTCAAGACCGGGGACGTCGCCTTCGAGAAGCGCATCGACGACTTCTCGTTTCCTGTCAACGGCGCGATCCCGACCTCCGACCGGACCGAGGCCGAGTTTCGCTCGATGTTCCTCACGATTCTTGGCCAGCGAATCGCCCGCTCGTTCCACGCATACGAGAGCCGCGACGTCTTCGCGGAGGACAGCCTGACGTTCTGACTTCACGTGCGACGAGCCATCCCTGGCCTCGTCGCACGGCGAGTCGGGCGGAAAGCCAGAGGTTTCCTCCCGACTCGAGGGCCACCACGGCCGCGCGAGGAGCGTTGTGCCGCCCCCCGAGCCGGCGCTCCACGGCAGTTCGCATGCAACCCAAGGCGTTGCCGACGCAGCCCGCCCACACAAAAGCCCGGGCTGCGTCCGCCGCCTCAGAGATTCTTGAGCGGACGCTGCGGCTTCGGCGCCATCAACTTCCGGGCGACATCGTCAGGTCGTGCCGTCGGGTTGTTGTTGTTCGCGCCCATCTGCATCTGCTTGGCCACGCCGGTGTGCTTTTCCCTCCAGGCGTAGCCCAGAGGCACCTTCAACTCCTCCGACGCGATGTAGGCCCATGGCGTACCCGGATGCTCCGCCACCACGCGTTCCAGATAGGTGCGGGCCTCACCGGCGAGCTTCTCCATCCGCGAACTGATGGCGCCGAGTTCGTCGCTGGGCGCCAACTCCCACGTGTCACTGTCGGGATGCTTGAACACCAGGCCCGACTTGGCCTGACCGAGCACCTCGTTGTAGGCGTCGGCACGGACCTTCGCAGCCAGAACCCGACCCATCGCGAGGTCGAAGCCGGCCTGCCACCGCTTCTCGCGGATCTTCTCCCGATCGCCGGCACCGGCCGCAAGCGACCGGTGGATGGCGTCGATCGCGGGCTGGAGCCTCGCCACCTCCTTCTGCGCCTCACTGAACGAAGCGGAGAGCTGCGCGTCGTCGCGTTTCGGAAACTCCGTCTGCACCGCGCTGACGGGCTGCAGTTCCGACTTGCCGGCCGCCTCGACGAGCGCCTTCTTCGCCTTGTTCGCGGCCAATTCCTTGTCGAGGTTCGCCTTCGAGAGGTAGTCGGGCCGGTACTGCCGCATGGCGTCGGAGTCGAAGAAGTGGCGCAGCCGCGACGCCATCGGCGCCGTTTCCGCATCCTTCACGCGCCCCTTCGAGCCACGGCTGCCGTGGACCGTGAAGTAGATGCCCCCCGTCGAGGCACAGAGTTTCGACAGGCTGAACGGACCGAAGCCCGAGTCGATCGGCTCGTCGGCGGCAGACTTCGACGCGACCTTGATCAGCTCCGGGTAGAGCGTCTCCGGGCCCTGATCGACGACCGGCCAGCGCACCTCGCCGTC
>CAIWZS010000252.1 GCA_903917235.1 uncultured Planctomycetaceae bacterium
GGATAGAGCACGCTGACGGCCATCAACGCCATGCTGCGAACCAGTCGCGCAGGTCGCAGCGGCAGGTATTCGGAGTCCTCGTGCGTGCCGTAGCCCGCCACCGAATGGTGTGCGACGTGCTCGTCATACACGAACAAGGGCATCAGGCAGGGGATGCCGAAGCACGCATTCCAGGCACGGGAAAACGTCCGCAGTTCCTGCTCGGGATGATGCTGGATCTCGTGGATGAAGATCGAGCATCGGTAGATCGCCAGCCCGGCAATGACCCCGCTGCCGATCGCCACGACCCAGTCTGAGCTGCGATGAAACACCACCAGGCAGATCGCGCCCAGCGAGAAGCTCACGCCAAAGTCGACGAAGTACCGCCATGGCTGCGGCGTATACAGGTCGCGCACGAGTTCGTGACACCGGCGGGTGAAGGCCGCCGCCGAGCCGTCGCCGGTCGTCTCTCCCTCATGGATCGACTCATGGATCGTCACCGCTCAGGCTCGTTCCTTGTGCCCATCGCTGCGGCGCGGGTCACTGCCTGCACGGGGATCACGTCCCGGGCGAGGCCGATGAGTTGCATCAGTCGAACGGCGGTGAAGGTGAGGTCGATCTCCCACCAACGGTGGCCCTGCGAGCAGGCCCGGGGGGTCGCGTGGTGGTTGTTGTGCCAGCCCTCCCCGT
Organism: uncultured Planctomycetaceae bacterium; assembly: GCA_903917235.1. GTDB lineage: Bacteria > Planctomycetota > Planctomycetia > Pirellulales > UBA1268 > QWPN01. Next base: position 670 of record CAIWZS010000252.1, read on the forward strand.
TGGTCAAGAGCGCCACCACGACGTTGTTCCGACTTCGGTCCGCCGTGTCGTAGTTTCGGTATCCCCAGCGGTGTGCCGCGGAGTTGACGAGCCAGGTGACGTGCCAGACGTAGACCGTCCGCACCAGCACGCCCCACACGAACACCTGCGTGCCGAATCGCACCGCGGCCGCGGTCGTGTCGGTGACCAGCGCGCCGATCCCGAAGCCGATCGCCGCGATCAGGACCGCATGCGCCGCGTACACCACGGCCCAGGTGTGCCGTCGATGCAGCCAGCGGAGGAACGGGTCGTTCGCAAGGTCCGGAACGTACTTCGCATAGGTCGCGAGCGAGTGCTGTCGCGGGTCGGCGATGTAGATCCACTGCATGTGGCCCCAGAAGAAGCTCTCCTTCGGCGAGTGTGGGTCGGCGCGGGCATCGCTGTGCTGGTGGTGGATGCGATGCACGCAGGCCCACCAGAGGGGCGATCCCTCGAGGCAGCACACCCCGCACAGCACCCAGAGTCGCTCGAGCATGCGGGGAAACGCCACGGCCTTGTGCGTCAACATCCGGTGGAAGCCGAGATTGATCCCCAGAGAGCCGAAGATGAAGTTTCCCAGGAGGACGAGCGGCACGCCCCACCACACGAACGCATAGGGGAGCAAGGCGCCCAGTGCGACGGTGTGGATGACGATCAGGGCGACCAAGAACCAGACCACCACTTGCGGCCGTGGCAGGTCGGCAGGCACTCCAGTCACCGGGCGGTCGTTACGGCAGGCGATCGCATCGGCGACGTCATGTGGGCGTACCTTGTCAATCTCAGATGGCGCGGATGGGATAACCGGCATGGAGCCTAGTTTTCGTGGGAGAACACCGATCGCCGCGAACGCCGGTGGAGAATGGCAGACCGGTTTCATGTCTCAGTCTACTCCAGCGCAGTCGGTTGCTCCACGGTTGGGCATTTCAGGACAGCCGTGTCGCCCGTCGTTGCCGCCTGCGGGCGGCCCCGGTGAGCTACGCACTGCCGAGCCTTCACGGCTCGCTACAGGCACTTGAGAAACTCGAGCACCGCGAGCCGATCGTCCTCCGACAAGTGTTCGCCGTACGTGTGGCCCGTGTTGAGCATGCCGGTGTAGAGCTCCGGCCGGTCGGGATCGACCGTCACGTGCTTGATGGTCGCGAGCGCCTGCCGCAGCGCCTCCCACTGCTCCGGCGACCGCCAGTCGGGGTCGAAGACCCGCACGTAGGGATCCCGCTCCATCTCGTCCAGGATCTCCTCGTGGGTCTTGGCCGACTCGTCCACGTACTTCCAGCCGATCCGGGCCTGGTCGTAGTTGTCGGGGTTCGTGCTGCTGGGCCGCATCGAGTATTTCCGCGGCCGGGCGGAAGGCTTGAGCAGGTCGTAGACCGTGGGCACCGAGGCATTGTGGAGGTAGGGCCCAAGGGCCCAGATGCCGACCAATGGCGGCGCGGCATACCTGCGGGTCGTCGTCACCTTGCCGCTCAGGAATCGCTTCTTCTCCTCGACGTTCATGTCGAAGACGCCGGTGATGCGGAGCGGATCGGTGCCGAGCTCATCGTGGTCCACGAGCTTGTTGGGGAAGCTCACGAGATCGTAGGTCTTGGGCCCGGTCTTCCTGAACTCGCCATGGCAGCGGCCGCAGAGTTCCTTGTAGACGGCATGCCCTGCATCGGCCCTGGCCTCGCTGACCGTCCCGATGAAGGGGTACCGCGGCGGGGCGAGCGATTTGAAGTAGTCGGGCACGCACTGCCGGAACACCTCCCTGGCCTCGGCATAGTCCTTGCCGAGATGGTCACGGCTGATCGCCATGGCGTAGGTCACGTCGGCGACGTTGCCCTCGAATCCGCCGTCGACATAGAGCCCCTGCCCCTCGGTGCCGGCCGTCTTGTACTTGTAGTTCGTCCACGCCAGGGGCTTGAGGAACGGGATCAGCGGCACCTGGGCCTCGAGCCTCCTGGTGTAGTTGCTCCCGTGGTCGGCGATGAAAACCTTGTCGAAACGCAGGATGCTCGGCTTGATGCCGTCGGGCCGGACCACGGGCACGAGGATTCCGAAGAAGTCGGCCGAGTCGACGAAGAAGCGGGGCAGGTTCTTCGCGAACAGGAATCCGGGGCTGGTGCCGCCACTGTTCGCGACGTTCTGGTGGAACCGCTCGAAGTCGAGGAACGCATTGGGAATCCCCTCCGCGAACCGTGGCTCGGGATTCTTCGGGTCGGGATTCGTGAACAGCATCGTCGAATGGCAGAGCCGGCAGCTCGCGACCAACCCGGGGGCGGAACTGGCGACGACGTTCGCCTGTGTCCTGAGGAGTCCTAAGGCGACGGTGAAATCCTGATGGCTTTCAGGCGCCGGACGATGGATGCCGTAACGGAGATCCATTTCCCGCCACCAGTCCCGGCTGAACTCGCGCGCCGCAGCGAGGCGTGCCTTCTCCCTCTCGTCGCGCGCCTCCTCGGCCCAGTCCTCGTTGAGCGTCTCGAGGCCGTCGTAGTTCCACATTGGCCGGGCCAGGTGGAAGCGGGACTCGATCTCCAGTTTGCCCGCCTCGACGGTTCGGCCCGCGGCGACGAGTTCCTTGGTGCGTTCGGCCTGGGCGTCGGTGGGCGGATCGGGTGGCGGATCATCGGCGCGCGAGATCGCGGCTCCACACCATGCGAGGAGCGTGAAGGCATACGCGAGCCAGCGACGAAAGACGGGTTCCATGGTCGCTCCATCGGGACGTCGTGGCAGGCCAAACGCCCGCCCAGCGAGAAGTCCGCACCTTAGCAAAAGCCCGCCTTCTGCGTGACTTCCGCGTCAACATGCGACGGCCGGAGAGTCTGCGGACCCGTCGCGGCACATCGGCCGTCGCGGCCGCAAGCCCCGCTTGCCACCTGGCAAGAAAGCCTCACGACGGGAGTGCAAACCTCACGATTCCAGCGATGAAACGAGTTCCGTGGCCCGGACCGTGCTCCGGCACAAAGACCTGCCGGAGCGGTCCCCATCCCCGCCCACGCGGCGCCTTCGTGACGCACACTCCACCGCCAAGCCGCGTACCACGCCGGGCATGCTGCCTCGTCGCGATCGCGGCCTGCGCACTCGGTACTCCGGGGTGCACGCCGTGGGGACAGTACTGGCGGAATCACATGAAGGTGGGCCCGACCTACCTGCGGCCGGTCGCTCCCATCGAGCACGAGTGGATCGACGCCGACGATCCCCAGGTACGTTCGGCCTCCGCGGTCGAAAGCCAATGGTGGCGGCAGTTCGAGGATCCGATGCTCGACCAGCTCGTGCTCCAGGCCTACGAGCAGAACCTCACGCTGCGCGAGGCGGGGTTCCGCGTGCTCGTGTCGAGGGCCGCCTACAACATCACGGTCGGTGGGTTCCTTCCTCAGGCACAGGACGCGGTCGCGCAGTACACGCGTTGGCAGCTCAGCAACAACGTGTCGGCATTCGACAACCTCTCGGTTCCGCCGTTCAGCATCTGGCAGACCGGGTTCAACCTGTCGTGGGAGCTCGATCTCTGGGGCAAGATCCGTCGGGGCATCGAGTCGGCCGCGGCGAAATACCAGGCCAGCATCGAGGAGTACGACGGCGTGCTCGTCACGCTCATCGCCGACGTCGCCGAACGATACCTCGAATATCGCGTGGCCCACAGGCAGGTGGCCGATCTCAAAGGACTCGCACGGATCCAGCGCGACTCGCTCGGGACCGCGATCGACCGCTTCGAGGGGGGCGTCACGAGCGAGCTCGACGTGTCGCAGGCCCGGCTCAACCTCGCCAAGACCGAGGCGCTGATCCCGGAGTATGAGCAGCGGGCGAGGCAGGCGGCCAACGCCCTGTGCGTGCTCCTGGGCATGGCTCCCCAGGATCTCGAGACGCGGCTGGGCGAGGGTGACATCCCCGCGACCCCGCCGACCCTCGGCGTCGGCATTCCGGCGGAACTCCTCCGACGCAGGCCCGACGTGCGACAGGCCGAGCGGCTGCTCGCCGCCCAGTGCGCCCAGATCGGCGTGGCCGAGGCGGACCTCTATCCGGCGTTCTCGATCAACGGGTATCTCGGCGTCTATGCCAACGAACTCGGCCAGCTGTTCGAATCCGATTCCTTTTTCGGCTTCGTCGCCCCCGTCGTGGATTGGAAGATCCTGAACTATGGGCGGCTGCTCAACAACATCCGCCAGCAGGACGCCAAATTTCAGTCGCTGGCAGCGGCCTACCAGCAGACGGTGCTGCGCGCCGGCCGTGAGGCTGAAGACGGGATGATCCAGTTCATCAAGGCCCGCGAGGCCGCGAGGAAGCAGCGGGAGGCGGTCGATGCGGCCACCCGGTCGGCCGAGCTCGTCGAGATCCAGTACAAGGAGGGCGCGAGCGACTTCAACCGAGTCTTCGTGGTGCAGCAGACGCAGGTGACGGAGCAGATCAGGCTCAACGACAATCTCGGCGGCGTGGCCCAGGGAATGATCCGGATCTATCGGGCCCTCGGCGGCGGCTGGCAGTTGCGGCTGGAGGAACTCGCCGCCAGCGGTCAGTGTTGCAAGCCGCTGCCCAGCGTCGACGGCGGCTTCTGCGATGACTTCGTCGGCAAGCAGCCCCCCGCAGGGTTCGACGCGTGGTGCATCTGGCCCGAATGGCTGCGCAACCGCAAGCCGCGGTGAGCCGGGAGACGGCGGGTCACGTGCGACGCGCAAGCTTCAGCAGCGTGGCGAAGAAGACGGGCGTCAGAAGAATCCCGAAAAGGGTGACGCCCAGCATGCCACTGAACACCGCCAGCCCGAGCGTGCGGCGCATTTCGGCAC
>CAIWZS010000253.1 GCA_903917235.1 uncultured Planctomycetaceae bacterium
ACGAGCCTCCGCCTCGCGTCTACGTCGGCCAGGGCCGACCTCGTGATGGCCGTCGCGGCCCGGTCGGCAGGGCCGAGGCCGTCGAGCACCTGCACGCACAACGCGTCGTCGGCGCCGCGACGCTCGACGAGGAGTGTGATCGAATCGGCGAGCAGCGCGGTGTCGAGATCGTCGTAGATGGGAGCCTGCGAGTAGAGCGAAAGCAGGAGTGACTCGCGGCCGGCGTCCGCATATTCCGGCAGCCTTTCGGCCGACGGCTTCCTGTCCTCCTCGACGAGCTGCACGATCGTCTGGGCGATGCCGAACAGCCGGGACGCGAGTGGCACACCCGCTCCCTCGAGGGCCGAGCGCGCGCGGGCGTTCGCCGCGGCGGCGTCCCATGCCGCCAGCAGTGGGCGGAGGGATGGGTCGTCGGCCACCGCCGCGCGGAGCCGAAGCTCGTCGATCGCCTTCGCAGCGAGAATTCCTGGCGACTGGAGCGCGGCGAGCCCGCCCAGCCGGGCCTTGCGGGAGTTCTGGACGCCGAACAGACGATTCCGCGCGCGCCGCGCCGCTTCCGGTCCGCCGAGCGAGAACTGCTGCAGCAGGATCTCCTGGCGGCGGAGATCATCCAGCTGGCGGGGCAGCTGCCGATCACGAATCTCCTTCAGGGCGTCGAGCGGAAGCAGCCTCTGCGTGCGGCCCGGATGCCCCGATACGAACACGAGGTCGCCTTCGGCGGCACCGTTCTTCGACCATCGCAGAAAGTGGTCGATCCGCGCGGGCCGGCCGTCCTCCCAGACGCGGAAGATGCAGGCGTCGAGGTCGTAACGCGGATACTCGAAGTTGTCGGCGTCGCCGCCGAAGAAGGCGATCGCCCGTTCGGGCGCCCAGACGAGCCGCACGTCGGTGAACCGCCGCGATCGATAGACGTGATAGACGTTGCCGCCGTAGAGGGGCACCACGTCGCACCGCAGGCCGGTCGCCTCCTGCTCCCGGCTTTCGATCGTGGCGATCCGCGCCCGGCGCGCCTCGAGCGCCTCGTCGGGCGACATGGCGTCGGTGACCGCCGCCTTGACCTCCTCGGTGACGTCGAGGATCGACACGAGCTGGTTGAGTTCGAGGTCGGGCGCCCTGAGTTCCTGTTCGGGCGTAGCGGCCAGAAATCCTTCCGTGAGGATGTCGCGCTCGGCCGACGAAAGCTTCGCGAGCGTGTCGGAGCCGACGTGATGGTTGGTGAGCACCAGGCCCGTCGGGGAGACGAAGGAGCCGGAGCCGCCGTTGTTGAAGCGGACGCTCGCGCGCTCGAGTCCGTCGATCCAGGCAGCGGTCGGTTCGAAGCCGTGCCGCTCGCGCAGGATGCCCCGAGGCAGGTCGTTGAAGAGCCACATGCCCTCGTCGGCTCGGGCCGAGACAGCGGGGACCACCGCACACCAGGTCAACAGTCCCACCGCGAAACGCACGCTCGGTCGCATCGTCGTCCCCGGATCCATCGATCGCTCCTCGGCACGGTGGCAGCAGTGCGGCACGGGCTGAACGTACCCATGGGGTCGCCCAGGCCCCAAGCAGGACGTGGAAACGTCGGGCACCATGAGGCGATGACGTCGTCCGGCCGCGACGAGTCGTGGTTCGTGCCTTGACCACGGCCCCCGCTCGATTAAAATCCTATTTTTGAGTGTTCAAAAAATACTTTGAGGATCGTCAAAAAGCTGCAATCATGATGCACCAGCGTCTCCGCGGCGTTCGGGCGTTCACCCTCGTCGAGCTGCTCGTCGTCATCGCGATCGTCGCCGTGCTCATCGGCCTCCTGCTGCCGGCCGTCCAGAGTGCCCGCGAGGCCGCCCGTCGGTCGTCGTGCAGCAACAAGCTGCGGCAGCTCTCGCTGGGCTTGGCCACGCACGAATCGGCGCAGCGCCGGTTTCCGGCGGGCTATGTGAGCGAGGCGAATCGGACACCGGTCGATGCCGCCACACGGGATCGCCCGCCGGGAACCGGCTGGGGACTCTTGATCGCTCCATACCTCGAGGAGGCGACGCTGATCTCCGACTACCGCCCGGATGCCGGTCTCGGAGTCGGCGAGGCGACGAACCGGGCGATCGTCTCGGCGTCACCCGCGATCTTCCGCTGCCCTTCCGATACGGGGCCCCGCGACCCGTTCGCCGTGCTCGGCGTGAACGGGTCGCCGCATCCGTCCGGCGCGGTGCTCGGCCGGTCGAGTTACGTCGGCAACGCCGGGCACGACGAACCATGGGGCGATCCGCTCGACTCCTGGGAGGGGCGCGCGAACGGACCGCTCTACCGCAACTCATGGCTGCCGATCAGCCGGGTCACCGACGGCACGTCGCACACGGTCTTCCTCGGCGAGCATCTCTCCCGACTCTCGCAGAAGGCGTGGGCCGGTACCGTGCCGGGCGCCGCCTCGCATCCCACGCCTGCCTTCAACGCGTCATCCGGATCCACGGCCGACGCGGCGGCCACGCTGCTGCTCGTACACAGCGGCCCTGCAGCCGGGGAGCCGGGTGTGATCCATCCGCCGAACGATCGGAACGCCCACGTCTGCCAGATGTATGCAGACCATCCGACGGGGAGTCACGTGGCCTTCGGGGATGGTGGCGTGCGGTTCGTGCGCGACACGATCGACCGTGCCACGTGGGCGGCGCTTTCGAGCTTCAATGGTGGCGAAGTCGTGGCGAACGGCGGCTGGTGACATCCGCCGGTGGATGGGCCGGTCGCCGCCGTGCTCGGTTGCCCCGACTTCGTTACGCTGGGGCCAAGGAGTCCTGATGAAGCACCGGCTCGGGGTGCTCGAGAGCAGATGACGAACCGCGACACGTCCCTGACGAATGAACTCGCCCGCGAGCGCAATCGCGAGGCGGCCGACCGCACGCTGCTCGCGTGGATTCGCACGAGCCTCGCCATGATCAGCGTCGGCTTCGGCATCGAGCGGCTCGGACATGCCGCGCTCTCCTTCGAGGAACGCCTCTCCGGGCTCTCGCCGTTCAAGACCCGCGTGTTCGGCGCGTCGCTCATCCTCATCGGCCTCGCGGCCACGCTTGCCGGCATGTGGGAGCACCGGCTCGTGCTGCGGGCGATCGCCGCGGACGACTATCGCTATGCCGAGCGTCCTCCCATCGCGCGGTACATGGCCATGGCGATCGTCGCGGTGGGCATCGGTGCGCTCGCGGTGATCCTCTCCGGCTCCTGATTCGACCGGCCGGACCCAGTCGCGGTATCCTCCCACCGCATGCCCTGGTCACAGGTCTACGATCCGTTCGGCTCGCCCGTCGCCTCGACGCTCGTCGCGACGCTTCCGCTGGTCGTGCTGCTCGGACTGCTTGCGGGGGCAGGCTGGTCGGCGTCATGGGCCGCCTTGGCCGGCCTGTCGACGGCGCTCGCGATCGCCATCGGTGTCGTCGGCATGCCGATGGACGCGGCGCTCGCAGCGACGCTCTACGGCGCCGCGTTCGGCCTCTTCCCGATCGGCTGGATCATCCTCTCGGCGATGTTCCTCTACCGGCTGTCGGTCGAGGCCGGTGCCCTCGACGTCATGAAGCGATCCGTGACCGGACTCTCGGCCGACCACCGCCTGCAGGCGCTGCTCATCGCCTTCTCGTTCGGGGCATTTCTCGAGGGGGCCGCCGGATTCGGGGCGCCGGTGGCGATCACGGCGGCGCTCCTCGTGGGATCGGGCTTCCCGGCACTCGAGGCGGCGTGCATCGCGCTTCTGGCCAACACGGCGCCCGTCGCCTTCGGCGCCCTCGGCACGCCGATCGTCACGCTGGCGAAGGTCACCGGCCTCGAAGAGCACGCGATCTCGATGCTCGCCGGACGGCAGCTTCCCTTCTTCTCGCTGCTCGTGCCGGCCTGGATGGTCGTCGCGATGGCGGGCTGGCGCGGGCTCGTCGGCGCCTGGCCGGCGGTGCTCGTGTCCGGCGGTTCGTTCGCGGTCCTGCAGTTCGTGATGGCCAACTACGCCGGTGCGGCGCTCGTCGATGTCGTGGCCGGAGCCGGCAGCCTCGTCGCGACGGCCGCGTTCCTCCGCTGGTGGCGGCCTCGCGAGATCTGGCGTCACGGGATCGCCGCCGACGCGACGCGCGTGGGGAACCATTCGGACCACGATGCCGTCCGGGCGGACGAGCCTGTGGCCGACACGGCAGCCCGGATTGCGTGGGCCTGGGCGCCCTGGGTCCTGCTGTCGATCGTCGTCTTCGCGTGGGGTGTGCCGCGGGTGAAGGCCGTCCTCGAGGGACGCGACGCGCCCGCACTGCGCCGCGTGATCGCCCCCGAGTTCCCCGTGCCCGGTCTCGACGGCCGTGTCGCGAAGGTGCCGCCGGCCACCCGCGAACCGGTCGAGATCGAGCGGGCCATCTACCGGTTGAATTGGCTCTCGGCCGCCGGCACGGGCATTCTCGTGGCGGCCATCGCGGCCGTGCCCTGGCTGGGCATCCCGTGGCGGCGCGCGCTCATGATCTGGTGCGAGACGTTCGACCGACTCGGCGTGTCCCTAGTCACGATCGCCGCCATGCTCGCGCTGGCGTTCGTCACGCGGTATTCCGGCACCGACGTCACGCTCGGCCTGGCGCTCACGCGCACCGGCACGCTCTATCCGTTCTTCGCACCACTGCTCGGCTGGCTCGGGGTCGCGCTCACCGGCTCCGACACGTCGAGCAACGCGATGTTCGGCAGCCTGCAGCGGGTCACCGCGGAGCAGCTCGGGCTCGATCCGCTCCTCACCTGCACGGCCAACAGCACCGGCGGCGTGATGGGAAAGATGATCGACGCCCAGAGCATCGTCGTTGCCGGCGTCGCGACGGGCGAGGCGCGGCACGAGGGGGCGATCCTGCGGCGGGTCTTTCCCCACTCGCTGGCGCTGGCCCTGCTCGTCGGGGTGCTCGTGTGGCTGCAGGCGGGCCCGCTCGCGTGGATGGTGCCACGCTAGAGGGCATCCGCCTTCGGTGGACGACCGGCTCGGGGGGCGG
>CAIWZS010000254.1 GCA_903917235.1 uncultured Planctomycetaceae bacterium
GGCAGACCGGCGGCGAGTCCCCGGCTCCAGCCGCTCCTGTGGGCGCAGTCCGGGCTCCTGCTGCCCGTCCACACGGCCGCCTCCGTGCATGCGCTGCGCCACAGGCTGGAGCGCCGCTGGTTTGAGAGGCCCGAGCGGTCCGCCCTCGAGGCCGCGCGTGTGGCGGTGGCTGCGGCACGGGCCGAGATCGGTCACCGGCTCGCGGCGCTGCCCGATGCGGCGCTCGCCGCCGAGATCGTGCAGGGCACGAATCCCGACAGCTGGGACGAGTCGGCGGCGGCGCTCTGGGCGCTCGAGGCCGTCGTCGATCGCGCCGCGCGGCGCCGCGGCGAGGCCCTGGGAGCCGCCGCACCGCGCCTCGCGGCCGCCCGTCGTCTCCTCGAGTTCGACGCGGTGCGCGGTCCTGCCGGCGACGTCCGCTTCGACAGCCCGAGACGGCACGACGCGCGGGCGATCGGGGCCGCCCTCGAGGGCATCGCGTCGCTCTTCGCGGACGAGGACGCCGCCGCCGGCGACAGGCGCGAGCGGGCGGGCCTGCGTGTCGGGCACGCGGAACGGAAGCCGCCAGACCGATTCCTCCGGAGCGAGAGCGAGTGAGACGCATGGCATCGACGAACACGGCAGCGACGGGTGATCCCGGGTCGGCAGCGCCCGCAGCGGCCGCCGCGGGCGTGCTCGTCATCCTCGGCGCTTCGGGCGATCTCACGAAGCGGCTCCTGCTGCCCGCCCTCTACAACCTCGCCTGCGACGGACTGCTCCCACAGGACTTCACGGTGGTCGGCATGGCACGGCGTCAGCTGGACACCGCCTCGTTCCGCGCCGCGCAGCGCGACGACATCCGCCGCTTTCACACCCGCCGCGCGTTCGAGCCGGAGCCGTGGGCCTGGCTCGAATCGCGACTGCATTACGTCACCGGTGCGTTCGACGACGCGACGGCCTATGCGCGGCTCCGCGAGGAGATCGAGAGGGTCACCGCCGGCACCGCGGCCGCGGGCAACACCGTGATCTATCTCGCCATCTCGCCCGAGTTCTTCGGCACGGTCAACGACATGCTCGACGCCACGGGCTTCACCCGCCGCGCGGGCACGACGCGAATCGTCGTCGAGAAGCCGTTCGGCCGCGACCTCGCCTCCGCCACCGCGCTCAATCGCGCGCTGCTCGCCCGCTGGCAGGAGGAGCAGATCTACCGCATCGACCACTACCTCGGGAAGGAGACGGTGCAGAACCTGCTCGCCTTCCGGATGGCCAACGCGATGTTCGCCCCGCTCTGGCACACGCGGCACATCGATCACGTCCAGATCTCCGCGACCGAGACGGTCGGGGTCGAGACGCGGGGCGAGTACTACGAGCGGACGGGCGTGCTCCGCGACATGCTCCAGAACCACCTCATGCAGATGCTCGCCTACATCTGCATGGAGCCCCCGGCGACGCTCGACCCGACCGCCGTGCGCGATGCCAAGTCGAACCTGCTCGCGGCGGTCCGCGTGCCCGCGCCTGGCGACGTGGCCGCCATGAGCGTGCGCGGGCAGTACGGCGCGGGCCGGCGTGCGGACGGCACGCCGGCGATCCGCTACCGCGACGAACCGCAGGTCTCGCCGGATTCCGCGACGCCGACCTACGCGGCGCTCGAGCTGGCGATCGACAACGAACGCTGGGCCGGCACGCCGATCTACCTGCGGTCCGGCAAGGCGCTCTGGAAGCGGGGCACCGAGATCGTGGTGCAGTTTCGCGAGGGGGCGGGACCGGGCCGAACGATCGGAGGCGAGCCCAATCTCATGATCTTCCACATCCAGCCGTACCAGGGGGTCGAGATCCGCATGCAGGCCAAGCACCCCGGCCCCTCCTTCGCGCTCGCTCGTGCCGGCATGCGCTTCGACTACGCCGACACGTTCGAGGCGTCGCGTGGCACCGGCTACGAGGTGCTCCTCCACGGCGCGCTCGACGGCGACCCGACGCTCTTCACCCGCACCGACTTCGTGGAGCAGTCGTGGCGGATCATGCAGCCGATCCTCGACGTGTGGGAGTCGTCGCCTCCCGGCACGCTCCCCGACGAGGCGCCGTTCCCCAACTACACCGCCGGCACGTGGGGTCCGCTCGAGGCTCAGACGCTCCTCGCCCGCACCGGCCGCCACTGGCACGAGGTGATCAACCGCGAGGTGCTCGTGCGGAGCCCCTTCTTCGCCGATGCCCCACCGACGCTGCTCAACATGCTCGCGCTGTCGTTCCAACCGCTCGCGGTCGACCCGGGCACCGTCGTCGTCCGGGCCGGCGACGTCACGGGCGATCTCTACGTGGTCTGCCGGGGGTCGCTCGAGGCGGTCGATCCGTCCGGCCGCCGGCTGGGCACGATCGACGAGGGGCAGTGTTTCGGAGAGATGGCGGTGCTCCAGGATCGGCCGCGCGCGGCCACGGTCCGGGCGCTCGCACCGTGCGATCTGCTCGTGCTCCCCGCGGACGACTTTCGGCGGGTCATCGCCGACTTTCCGGACGCCGAGCGCCGCTTCCGCGAGATCGCCGCCTCGCGCATGTGACGCCCGTCACGGCGCGGTCCCGCGGCGGGCCGACACGATCTCGAGCAGCTGCGTGCCGCTCATGCGGAAGGCGGCGTTATGCGGGCAGGCGTAGACGCAGCTGGGGTCGTCGTTCGGCCCCACCAGGTCGCGGCAGAGGTCACAGGTCGTGGCCCTGCGCCGGCGTCCCTCGTCGTCCCCCGACACCTCGTGCATCGAGATGTTTCCGTAGGGGCAGTTGGTCGAGCAGAGCCCGCAGCCGATGCAGTGGTCCTCGATCACGATCTCGACCGCGCCCGGATGCCCCTCGCGCGGCTTGCGATGGATCGCGTCCACGGGGCAGCCCACGAGGCAGTAGGGATCGAGGCACGAGCGGCAGGAACTCGCCACGAGGAAGTTCTCGAACCGCAGGCCCTCGCGGATGAGCCGGGTGATGCCCTCGTGGGTGTCGGAGCAGGCCCGCGTGCACTCGTCGCATCGCGTGCAGCTCTCGAGATCGAGCACGAGCAGCTTCTGGGCGCTGTAGAGCCCGTTGGCGACGAACTCACCGAGGTTCGACTCGGTCTGGGTGCGGCGGGCGGCGTCGCGCTCGAGCATGGCGGCGGCCTCCGCCCGAATCTGCTCGCGGATGGCCGGGAACTCCGCCACGAGCGCCCGCAGGTCGGCGCCGCGCACCCGCACGAGCTCGACGTCGTCGAGCGCCGTGCAGGTGGCCGAGCGGACCCCCACCGCCGCGGCCCCTGCGTCCGAGGCCTCGTCGGGATCGAGGAACGCCGCCGCCAGGCCCACCTCGCCGAAGGTCTGCCCAGGGCGGAGGTAGTTGATCACCCGGTCCTCGCCGCCGAGCCGCTGGGAGACCTTCACGAAGCCGAGTCGCACCTGGTAGAGGTCGGCCGCCACGTCACCCTGCCGAAAAATCACCTGACCGCGATCGACCCGCACGAGCTCGACACGGTCGCGGAGCAGCGCGGCGCAGCGCTCCTGTTCGGCGGCGGACAGCCCCTTGAAGAGGCCGAGCCGGGCGAGCTCGCGCTGGAGCGTGCGGGCGCGGTAGGCACGGTCGAGCACGCGGCGGGAGGCGGCGGTGCGCTGCAGCATGTGCAGCACGTTGCGGTTGATCTCGAGCACCTCGGTGGCCTCGATCGCCACGATCGTGGCCGAGCGCGGGTAATGGTTGAGGCAGGCCATCTCGCCGAAGATGACATCCTCGGGCGTCATCTCGTCCACCCAGCGGCCGTCCACCAGTTCGAGCGAGCGGCCGCCATCGATCGTGATCCGCTGGCGTGGCTCCGCGCGACGGGGCGCGACCGCCCGCAGGCCCGACAGCCAGCGTGACATGCCTCGGGCAAACGCTCGCAGGCCGCCCCCCGAGCCGTCGTCGCCCGTGCCCGCTCCGCTTCCGACCGACACGCCGACGCGGCCCCGCAGGATCACGAAGGCCGTGAAGGCATACTCGCCCTGCCGGCAGATGACCTCGCCCGGCTGGAAGATGCGGCGCTGCACCGCATCGGCATTCCACTCGAGAAACTTGCGTGGCACCCCGGCGAACAGTGGATGACGATCGAACTCGTCGATCGCCACGCGATCGTCCACGGTGCCCCGAGGACGGCCGCCTGCCTGGGCCGCCGGTGCCTCGCTGACCTGCTCCTTGAACACGAGCGCCCCGGTCGGGCAGGAGATCATGCACTCACCGCACGAGACGCAGCTGGAGCCGCCCATCGGATCATCGAGATCGAAGCCGATCCGCGTCGCGGAGCCCTTTCCGGTGCGGCCGATGACGAAGTTCTCCTTCACGTCGCTGCAGGAGCGTACGCAACGATCGCAGAGGATGCACTGTTCGTGGTCCACGGCGATGCGCGGCGACGAGTCGTCGTGTCCGCGCACACGATCGCGAGCCGGGAGAGGCTGCCGGCCCGTGAGGGGCCAGCGGGCCTCGACGGCGAGCGGATCGGCCGTCGGATCCGCCGCCGTCTCGAGCCCGCGGGCCTCGAGGGCGAGGCCATCGAGCCGCCTCGCGAGCAGCCCGAGCTCGTTGACCGTCTGCGACTCCCAGTCGGCCGGCAGGTGGTCGGTGACCAGCAGATTGACGAGCGTGCGCACGTTCGTATCGATCCGTCTCCTCGCGGCGAGGTCGGGGGAGCGAATGGTGTGCACCTCCATGGTCTCCTCGACGCGGTGCTGGCATGCCGGCAGGAGCTTCCGTTCCCTTTGCATTGAGCCGCGCTTCACCTTGGCGATCTCCACGCAGCAGACGCGGCACACCGCGACAGGCTCGAGATGCTCCCGGTGGCAGAGCACCGGGATGGGATTGCCGGCAGGGTCGTCGGCGTAGGCCCGCGTGGCGGCGTCGAAGATCGTCGTGGCGCGCGGGAGGGGGCGCCCCTCCTGGTCGCGCAGGATTTTTCCCTGGGCGTCGGTCAGGGGCACGGCCTTGGGCACCGTCACCTCGCGACCGTCGATGCGGATCGTCACGCGCCGGTCGAAGTCGGCCGCCGTGACCTTGTCCATCCGCACGAGCTGGCCGTCGATGTCGCGTGCGAAGAGGCCATCCTCCTCGGGCAGGACGAGGCCCGGCCGCTCGTCGTCGTGCAGAGGATCCTTGATCGTCGGGGCACCCCCCCTGTCCGGTTCGTTCACGACACGCCTCCCGCGGTGTTCGCGGCCAGGTGACGCTCCACGTCGTCCCGGAAGAACGCGAGGGTCGTTTCGAGCGGCTTGGCCGCCACCATGCCCAGCCCGCAGATGCTCGTCATCTCGAGCGCCCGCGCGAGCTCCCCGACCAGCCGGCCCCGAGCCGCGAGATCGCCCCGGGAGATCCGGCCGGTCGTGATCTCCTCGGCGACGTGCACGATCTTGTCGGATCCGATGCGGCAGGGGACGCACTTGCCGCACGACTCGTCGCGAAAAAACCGTGAGCAGGAGAGGGCCTCGGCGGCCATGTCGCGGGTGGCATCGTAGACCACGAGCCCCGCGCCAAGGGCGAGGCCGAGGTCGCGGAACCGCTGGAGATCGAGCTCGAGATGGAGGATGTCGACGTGCGTGCCGCCGCCCGCGGCCACGGCTGCCACGAGATCCGCGGGGGCCCGCTTCTCCCAGCCACGGGGCAGGGCGGAGACCGGCAGCCGGGCGGGCAGGAATCCGCCCGAGGGACCGGATGGTGCGAACGCCTTGAGCGGTCCGGTGGTGCCGCCGCAGTGCTCCTCGATGAGCACCCCGAGCGGCGTGCCGTTGGGCACCTCGTACACCCCGGGCCTGTGCACGTCGCCCGATACGGAAAAGAGGCGGCTCCCACGGCAGCCTCGGATGCCGGTGCCCGCGAACCAGTCGCCCCCGTCGAGGACGATCGCCGGCGCCCAGGCGAAGGTCTCGACGTTGCTCACGAGCGTCGGCCGGTCGTAGAGGCCGTTGGTCTCGAGCTGGGGCGGCTTGGGTCTCGGCTGCGCGCGGTGATCCTCCATCGCCTCGATGAGCGCGCTCTGTTCGCCGCAGATGTAGCCGCCCGGACTCGTGAAGACCTCGACCGGAAAGTCGCGGCCGCTGCCGCGGATGTTGCGCCCGCAGGCGCCGAGCGCCTCGGCGCGGGCGATCTCGGCCTTCATGATCGCGATCTGCTCGCCGTATTCGTGCCGCACGTAGATCCAGCCGCGGGTCGCGCCGGTGAAGAGTCCCGCGAGGATGACCCCTTCCAGCACGACGTGCGCGTGGTGCGTGAGCAGTTCGCGGTCCTTGAACGTGCCCGGTTCGCTCTCGTCGGCGTTGCACACGACGTAGCGTGCATCGCCTTTCGCGTGGCGCACGTCGTGCCATTTCTGATGGGCGGGGACGCCGGCGCCTCCCATGCCGCGCAGGTCGGCCTTCTTGAGCTCCTCCACGAGCCGCTGGGGGTCGTCCCACGAGAGGAAGGTGTCGATGGCCGCGTACGGGGTGCGCGACGACGCTGCCTCGTGGGAGCCTGTGCCCGCCGACGAGGTGTAGGGATCGATCCGCCAGGGACGGTTCGTATGGCAGGCGTAGTGCGCGTCGGTGTCCGGGGCGGGTGGGTCGCCCGCGAGTGCCCCGCGGGCGGCGGCGGCGATCGCCTCGACGGTACGGCCGTCCGCGCCACAGGACGCGAGCAGCCGTTCGTTGAGCGCGACCGCCACGGGACGGTCGCAGCGGCCGAGGCAGGAGGCATGCCGCACGGCGACGCGGCCCGCGGCGATGTCGGCCGCGAGCGCGGTGTCGAGGCGTCGCTCGAGGTCGAGTGCGCCGCGCATGTGACAGGCCATGTCACGGCACACCGCGACGGTCACCGGCGGCGGTGGCTCGAGGTGGAAGTGAGGAAAAAAACTCGCCACCTCCTGGAGGCGGTAGAGCGGCGTGCCGGTGCGTTCCGCGAGGCGGCGCAGTTCCGGCTCCGGCAGGAAGCCGTGATCGTGCTGGATGCGGTGGAGTTCCTGGACGATCACGAGAAGGGCTGTCCTCTGGAGACGTTGCGGCATCGGACCGCAGGGCGACGAGTTCACGATCTTAGCGGGAGCCGCTGTGTGGCGCTTCCCGCGACGCGAGCCGGCGGCGTGCGCACGGGTCGGCGCGATCGGCTCAGTCGCGCCATTCATCGATCAGGCTGGCCACGAGGGCGGTCCAACCGGTCTGGTGACTCGCCCCCAGGCCGACGCCGGAGTCGCCGTGGAAGTACTCGTGGAAGAGCGGGTGGGATTGCCACCGTGCGTCATCGGCCAGGTCCGGAGGCAGCCCCAGCGATGGTCGCCTGCCGTCGGGCCCGGGGAGAAAGAGCCGCGTGAGCCGGGTGGCGATATCCCGCGCCATGTCGCGCAGCGGCAGGGGGCGGCCGCCGCTGCCCGGCGTCGCCACGGCGAACTCGGGACCGAACGCGGTGCCGAGCTTCCGCAGCGACTCGATGATGAGGAAGTTGGTCGGAAACCAGACCGGCCCGCGCCAGTTCGAGTTGCCCCCCTTGTGCTTCGTGAGCGATTCGGCCGGCTCGTACGCCACCCGGCGGCCGTCGAACTCGAACGGCTCCCGCTGGTGCGCCTTCGAGAGCGAGCGCACTCCGTGCGGCGAGAGGAACTCCGCCGGGTCGTGCAGCCGCACGAGCATCCGGCGCAGTTCGGAGATGTCCATGATCGTGAGCAGGTGGGTCGTGCCGCCGCTCCCGCCGGGGAGCGTGTGGATCACGTCGGCGACGAGGTCGCGGCGGTTGTCGAGGAACCAGCGGAGGTTGGCCGAGAACTCCCGGAAGGGCTCGATCCAGGCCGACTCGAGCCGCTCCACGGCGAAGAGCGGGATGAGCCCCACGAGCGATCGCACGCGAAACTTGCGGAAGCGGCCGTCGGGGAGCCGCAGCACGTCGTAGAAGAAGCCGTCGGCCTCGTCGAAGAGGGAGTAGTTGCGGCTGCCCATGTGCTTCATGGCATGGGCGATGTACGCGTAGTGCTGCAGGAACTTCGAGGCGAGGCCCTCGTAGACCGGGTTCTCCCCGGCGAGCTCGAGCGCCATCCGCATCATCACCAGCGAGAACATCCCCATCCAGCCGGTGCCGTCCGACTGCTCGAGCACGGCGCCGTCGGGCAGCGGCTCGCTGCGGTCGAAGACGCTGATGTTGTCGAGTCCGAGGAAGCCCCCCTCGAAGACGTTGTTCCCCTCGCGGTCGACCCGGTTGACCCAGCTCGTGAAGACCAGCAGCAGCTTGTGGAAGCAGCGTTCGAGCCAGGCGCGGTCGGTCCGGCCGTGCCGCCGCTTCTCCATGTTGTAGACCCGCCACACGGCCCACGCATGCACGGGAGGATTGAGGTCGCTGAACTCCCACTCGTAGGCCGGGAGCTGGCCGCTGGGATGCTGGAACTGCTCGAAGAGCAGCAGCCACAGCTGGTCCTTGGCGAACTGCGGATCGACGAGCGCGAAAGGCACGCAGTGAAACGCGAGGTCCCAGGCGGCGAACCACGGGTACTCCCACGTGTCGGGCATGCTCAGCACCCGAAACGAGTTGAGGTGTCGCCAGTGACGGTTGCGGATCCGCGCGCGGGACGCCGGTGGCGGCAGGTCGGGGTTGTCGCCGTCGAGCCACTTCGCCACGTCGAAGATGTAGTTCTGCTTCGTCCAGAGCAGGCCCGCGAACGCCCGCCGCTGCACGAGCCGCTCCTCGGCGGAGGCCTGCGGCGGCGCCACGCCGGCGTAGAAGCGGTCGGCTTCCGCGCGGCGTGTCTCCACGGCGTCGTCGACGAGCGGCGCGAGCCCGTCAGCGGTGGCGAGCCGCTCCGCGGGCGCGGTGTCGGTGAGGAGGAGGTGGAAGGCGACCCGGCCGCCGGCCGGGACCGTCGCGCGCAGGTGGATCGCGGCCTTCGTGCCCTGGCCGGCGGGGTTCGTGGCGGCGCGTTCGCCGCCGCAGAGCCGGCGATGGAAGGCGTCCTTCGTGTGGAACGAGCGGCTGCGGTGTCCGACGCCGAAGACGGCCGGGCCATTCGTCTCGTTGTCGGTGAAGAGCGTCTCGGTGCCCGCGAGATCGGCGGCGAGCAGCCAGCGCCGCCCGAGTTCGTGGGCGACCGGGATCATGGGGTCGGGGCGGATGCTGGCGTCGTCGGCGACGAGGCCCGTCGTGCCCCGGGGCGTCTCGGCCAGACGGATGCCTGGAGCGGCGAGGGGCTGCCGGCCCCACGACCAGGTGTTCCGAAACCAGAGGGTCGGCAGGACGTGCAGGGGCGCGGCGTCCGGTCCATGGTTGGTGGCGGTGATCCGGATGGCGATCTCCTCGGGCGTGGTCTTGGCGTACTCCACGAGGATGTCGAAGAATCGCCCGTCGTCGAAGACGCCGGTGTCGACGAGTTCGAACTCGGGCTCGTCGGCCTGCCGCGCTCGGTTGCCGTCGAGCAGCGAGGCGTAGGGAAACGCCGCCTGCGGGTACCGGTAGAGCAGGCTCATGTAGGCATGCGACGGGACGTTGTCGAGGTGCCAGTAGCACTCCTTGACGTCCTCGCCGTGGTTGCCCTCGTCGGGCGTGACCCCGAAGAATCGTTCCTTCAGATGGGGGTCGCGGCCGTTCCAGAAGGTCGGCGCGAAGCAGAGCACCTGGTAGCGGTCGCAGATGCCCGCGATCCCGTCCTCCCCCCACCGGTAGGCTTTCGCGCGGGCGGCGTCGTAGGTGAGGAACTGCCAGGCCTTGCCATCGGGCGAATAATCCTCGCGGACGGTCCCCCAGGCCCGGTCCGCGAGGTAGGGCCCCCAGCGACGCCAGCCCGTCGCATCGTCCTGCATCGTGAGGATGCGCGCGTGTTCCGCGTCGGCGGGGCGTGCCGAGGGTGGCGTCGAGCTGCTCATGATGGCGGTCGCGGCCCGTGGCCCCAGCGGTGTCCGGTGACAGTGTCCGATGACGGGAGCGGTGAATCCAGCGATGATACCTGTGACGTCTGTGCGTGTTCGGGAAGCCCTGGCGGGGGACTCGTGCCGATGATCACCCGGGTCGCGACGTGCACGACCGGCTGGCACGAAGCAGGCAGTCCATGAGGCTCTTCGGTCGCATCTTGGCATGGGCGGGGCGGCAGGGCGGCGCGGGCGGCCACCGCCACGGCGGCTGTCCGCGCCCACGGCGGCGGTTCCGGGCCGCCGCGGAGGGCCTCGGCCATGGGGTCGAGCCGCTCGAGCCGCGCCTGGTGCATGCCGCCCAGCAGCTGACCGCCGCGGAGGTGGGCGTGCTCCTCGACCGGGCGAGCGCCGCCACGCCGAGGACCGACGCGATCATCGCGGTCGTCGACCGCACCGGGCAGATTCTGGGCGTGCGCACCGAGGCCGACGTGCCCACCGCCGACGTGAACCTGCTCGGCTTCATGATCGACGGCGCCGTCGCGAAGGCTCGCACGGGCGCCTTCTTCTCCAACGGCCAGGCGATCCTCACCTCGCGCACCGTCAGCCACATCAGCCAGAGCACGATCACGCAGCGGGAGGTCGAGGCCAATCCCAACAGTGCCGATCCGCTGGTCCAGGGGCCGGGGTACGTCGCGCCCGTCGGCATCGGCGGCCAGTTCCCGCCGGGCATCCTCCGTCGGCCGCTCGTCGACCTCTTCGCGATCGAGCACACGAACCGCACGAGCATCGTCGCAGGAGGCGTGACGGTGACCAACCGCGAGTCGTGGGGCGCGCAGTCCGGCCTCGCTCCGGACACCCTGTCACGCGGCATCGCGACCATGCCCGGCGGGCTCGGCATCTACCGCCTCGGCACCAACGACCTCATCGGTGGCATCGGCGTCTTCCTTCCCGGCCCTGCCGGCTTCGCGACGTTCGAGCAGTCGTTCGTCCCGGACGCGTCGCAGCTGCGGTCCCAACGGCTCAACGGTCCGCGGGCGCTGGAGGCGGAGACGATCGCGCTGCTCGCGCTGCTTCCGGTGACGATCCCGGGCACGAGCGTCGTCACGGCCACCCTCGCGCCCCGCCAGATCATCGCCCGCGCCGGCGGGCTCGGCGGGCCGCTCCCCCTGTCGCTCGTGCAGGCCCAGCAGCTCGTCAACCGGGTCAACGCCGCCGCCCGGATCAACCTCGGTGGCGTGGCGCTGCAGAGCTTCGGCCCACAGGCCGGGCCGCTCGGTGTCGAGCGGCTCTTCTCGATCGTCGGTGCGTTGGGGTTCGGCACCGTCAACGGGGCGAATCAGGCGGTCGCGCCGGGTGGCGCCACGCTCCTCCCGGGGCAGCCCCAGCCCGACGGCTGGCTCGTGCCGGCCGCCGACGGGACGCTCCTCTCGGCCGCCGACGTGACACGGCTCGTCGAGCAGGGCGTGGCCGAGGCGCGACGCACCCGCGCGCAGATCCGCATCCAGCCCACCTTCGCGAAGATGGTGCTCGCGGTCGCCGACCTCGACGGCACGCTGCTCGGCGTCTTCCGCATGCCCGATGCCACCGTCTTCTCGATCGACGTGGCGGTGGCGAAGTCGCGCAACACCGCCTACTACGCCTCCCCGCTGCTCGCTCCCGAGGACCGCGCGGGCGCCGTGCCGCTGGGCACCGCCTTCACCAACCGCACCTTCCGCTACCTCGCGGTGCCGAAGTACCCGTCGGGCTCGGCCACCGCCGCCCCGGGTCCGTTCTCGATCCTCAACACCCCCGGCATCAACCCGCGGACCGGCCTCAACCAGGGTGCGCCGCTGCCCGCCACGGCGTTCGACGTCACCGTGCTCGGCTACGACTCCTTCAATCCGGGAACGAACTTCCGCGCGCCCACGCCCGCGGCCAACCAGAACGGCGTCGTGTTCTTCCCCGGCAGCACGGCCGTCTACGCGTCGCGCATCCTGGCGGGGGGCTACGGCATCAGCGGAGACGGCGTCGATCAGGACGACGCGGTCACGTTCTTCGGCGCCGCCGGATTCCAGGCCCCGGAGGCGATCCGGGCGGACCAGTTCTTCGTGCGGTCGATCCGTCTGCCGTACATCAAGTTTTCCCGAAACGTGCAGGCCGGGCTCACCTGACCCGGCGAGCCGCGCCTGCCGTCGCGCCGTCGTCGGCGGTCACCGCGACTCGGCCGCGCGCACCCGATGGACGGTGACCGGCCCATCCTTCCCCTTGGCCACGATCGCGGGCACGTCCTCGAACACGACGCCCCGCCCGGAATGCCCGCGTCGCGTCGCGTCCGACACGAGGATCTCATCGGGCCCGGCCGACGTGCAGATCCGGGCGGCGACGTTCGTCGTGTCCCCCATCACCGCATATTGCACGTAGCGGTCCGCCCCGATGTACCCGGCCGCCGCGGGCCCGGAGGCGATGCCCACGTGGATCGTGATCGTCGGCCGGCCGGCGGCCCGCTGCGCGACGTTGAACGCGGCGACGGCCTGCTGCATCTCGGTCGCGGCGGCCACGGCCCGATCGGCGTGGTCCGGGCTCGCGACCGGTGCGCCCCAGACCGCGAGCAGCGCATCGCCGATGAATTTTTCGAGCGTTCCTCCGTGGCGGAAGACGATCGCCACCATGCGTGGAAAATAGGCGTTGAGGAGGCCGACGACCTCGTCGGGCGGCATCCGGGACGCCATGGCGGTGAAGCCGCTGATGTCGCTCATGAGCACGGACACCTGGCACTCGGCCGCGTGGATGGCGAGCGCCGGCTCCGTCGCGATCTGGGCGGCGACCTGCGGCGAGAAAAACCGGCTGAGTCGCTCGTTCGACACCGAGTCGTCCGACATCGTGCGCATCTGCGAGACGAGCCGATGGGCGACGTAGGTCACGGCGATGAAGAGCTGCACGGCGAAGAGGCTCGCGTGGAGGCTTGCAGGCCATGCCGGGCCGAGCAGCGAGATCGTCGGATAGAGGATGCAGGCCAGCACGCCGGCCAGCACCAGGGCGCCGCGGCTGTAGGAGAGGGCCGTGATCATGATGGTGACGGCGAAGAGCGACGTGGGCCGCACGAGGCCGTAGGCCGGGTTCCGGTGGAACCACTCCGCCCAGCAGACTCCGCCCAGCAGGGCCATCCGCACGACGACGATGACGTACTTCCGCAGCGGCGAATAGCGTCGCGTCGCGAGGACTGCCAGGATTCCGAGGTGGGCGACGAGCATCACCGTCGACACCAGCCTCACCTCGGGAGGGACGGGCAGGAACGGGTACTCCACCGTCCAGATCACCGAGATCACGAGCATCGAGGCCATCAGGGCGGCGGTGATCGCCGACACCACCAGTTCGTTCACCGTTTCCACTTCGCGGCGACGCCGCTCGTAATCGTTGATCGGCGACGGTGCGTCCGCTGCGGATGCCGTGGGCTCGGCCGCTGCGTGGGTGACGGGTGTCATGGGGCGGGGGCCTGCAGGTGATGACCGCGTCGCGAGTCGGGCTCCGGCGGCGTGGCGATCATGCTTTCGACGCGTGGTCTCAGCCGGTGACGACCGCCATGGTCTCGGGCGGGGGTGGCGTGCGGGCGGCACGGTCCCCCGTGATCACGCAGTGGACGAAGTGCAGCTTCGTCACGGTCGGGCGATTCAGGACGAAGGGATAGATGTCGGGCTGTCCCATGCTGCGCGCGGTCTCGTTGAGCACGGCCGCGAGCACGACCATGGCGTTGATCCACGCGAGGAAGGCCGCCCCGGCCTCGGCCGGCTCGGGCATGAAGAGCGCGTCGGGGCCGAACGGCGTGATGGCGAGCGGCGCCTGCGAGATGTCGAGCTTGTAGGCCGTGACCGTCTCCAGCGTGGAGCGGATGT
Source organism: uncultured Planctomycetaceae bacterium (assembly GCA_903917235.1). GTDB lineage: Bacteria > Planctomycetota > Planctomycetia > Pirellulales > UBA1268 > QWPN01. Next base: position 13,679 of record CAIWZS010000254.1, read on the forward strand.
GCAGGTACTGTGCCCAGGTCTCCGCCCAGTCCTCCCAGGGATGGGCGGCGGCGTACCGGCTGATGAACCGCGTCTGCCAGTCGGCCGGCGGCCCCTCGGCGTAGTACCGCTCGAGCGCGGTGGCGTAGTCGGCCCGCTCGTCGCCGAAGAGCACGCGGCAGGACTCCAGCCACGACGTGTCGCGCACGAGCACGTCCCAGTAGTAGTGGCCGAGCTCGTGTCGCAGGTGACCGATGACCGTGCGGTAGTGCTCCTGCAGGAGGTCGCGGTGCTTGTCGCGATAGTCGTCGTCGGTCTCCTCGACGTTGAGCGTGATGACGCCGCTCGCGTGGCCGGTGAGCACAGGCGGCCCGTCGGGGAGGGATTCGAGGAAGTCGAACGCCAGGCCCTGCGGGTCGTGCGACCGCGCGGCGAGAGGGAGCTTGAGGTTCTGGAGCGTGAAGAGGACCCGCCGCTTCGCCCGCTCGAGCTCGCGAAGCCGGTCGATGTTGCGGGGTCGATCGAGCGGGGGGATCGTCCGCGTGAGGCAGCACGACGCGCAGAAGGCCGCCGGCTCCTCGGCGGGGACGAGCCAGTTGCACGCGGCCGCCGCGCCGCGGTGCGTGCAGAGGCGGAAGAGCGGCGGGGGTTCCCGGGCCTCGCCCTGAAACGCCCACATGCCGTCGGCCTGCTGGACGAGCGAGCCGAGGGTCCGCCGTCGCGGATCGTAGGCCACCTCCGCGCCGCAGCCGAGACACTTGAGGTTGTCGAAAAACAGCGGCTGCCCGCACACGCATCGGAACGACTGCATCGCCGCATGATACCCGGCTGTCGCGCGATGGACGATGGAGCGTCACGTGCGGACCACCGGCACCGCCGCAGGCGTCATCCGCCCGGTCCGCTGGGCCGAACCGCTATGCTCTGACGGTCTGGTGGAGACGGAACGCGGAAGGGCGACGACGTCACCGAGGCTTCTCGAAAAGACCGGCGACATGACGGCCGATGCGCCCCCCCTCGACGGCCATGAGCTTTCTGCCCTGCGCGGAGCGAAGCGTCGCCTGGGCATCGACCACCTGCTGCTGCAGGTCCACGATGCGAGTTTTCCGTGTGACCCGGACGAGGAGTTCGGCCGCGGGACACCCTATTCGCGCGGCGCCGAGAGGCTCTTTGCGTTCGCGCGGCAGCTAGGCTTCGACGGCATCCAGCTCGGGCCGCAGGGGATGACCGGTCGGGGGCAGATGTCGCCGTACGAAGCGACCTTGTTCTCGCGCAATCCGCACAATCTGCCGCTGGCGCGCCTCGCCGCGGAAGGGCTGCTCGATCCCGCGTTCGTGGACGCGTGTCGTCGGCGCGTCGCCGCAGCCCCCACGCCCACGCCGCTCGCGCTCATCGAGACGATCTTCGACGAGGCGGTGGACCGGATCACCGAGCGGGCCGACGACGCGCTGCGCGACCAGGCACGGGCCTTTCTGTCGGTGCATCGGCGATGGCTCGTCCCCGACGCGCTCTACGGAGCGCTCTGTCGGGAGCACGGCTCCGGCTGGTGGGGTGCCTGGCACGCGTCATCGCCGCGGGGCGCGTTCGATCAGCGGCTCTTTCGCCCCGAACCCGGTGAGGAGGATCGGGCCGCAGCCCGCCTCGCGGAACTGGCCGCGCGGCACGCCGTCGAAATCGAGCACTACGCCGTCATCCAATGGCTGCTCACCGTCGAGCAGCGAAGGCTCCGGTCACGGCTGGCCGAACTCGGGCTGACGCTCTTCGCCGACCTGCAGGTGGGGCTCGCGCCGCAGGACGTCTGGTCGCATCGGTCCGCCTTCCTCGCCGACTATCTGCTGGGCGCCCCGCCGAGCCGCACGAATCCCGAGGGCCAGCCGTGGGGATTCACCGTGCTCGATCCCCGGCAGTACGGCTCGGAGCAGAGCCCCGGGCCGGTCGCGTCGTTCGTCCGGGCGCGGCTCGACCGCGTGCTCGAGGAATGCGATGGCATCCGCATCGATCATCCGCACGGCTGGATCGACCCGTGGGTGTATCGGGCCGATACGGCCGATCCGCTCGAGGCCGTGCAGCACGGCGCCCGGTTGTTTTCGTCTCCCGACGCGGCCGAGCATCCGGCGCTCGCCGGCTGGGCGATCGCGCGGGCGGATCAGATCGCCCGCGACGTCGAGCCCCATGGAGACCGTCGCGTCGGCGGACTCGACGACGCCCAGGTCGAGGCCTACGGACGGCTGTTCGCGCTGATCGTCGAGCGCCTCGAGGCCCACGGACGGCCCCGGACCTCGATCGCCTGCGAGGTGCTGAGCACGATGCCCCATCCCGTGCAGCGCGTCCTCGACCGCTTCCAGCTCGGACGCTTCCGCGTCACGTCCAGGCTGAAACTCGACGATCCGACCGACGTGTATCGCATCGAGCACGCCCGGCCCGCCGACTGGATCATGCTGGGCACGCATGACACGGCCACCGTCTGGCAGCATGCCCAGGAATGGATACGAGCCGGCCTGGCCCCCGAGTGGACACGCTATCTGGCGAGCCTGGCTCCCGGCGGCCGCGCGGGGCCCGCGTCGGCACCCTCGCCGTCACCCGCTGGCACGGCCGGCGCGCTCGTCGCCTCGCTCTTCACGGCGATGCTGGCGAGCGAGGCGCGGAACGTCTCCGTCTTCTTCGCCGACCTCTTCGGCATGACGGAGCGCTACAACCGCCCGGGCACGACGCATGCGGAGAACTGGCGGCTGCGCGTCCCGGCCGACTTCGAGGCGCAGTACGAAGCCCGCCGTCGCAGCGGCAACGCGTTGGATGTGCCCGGGTGTCTGGCGGCGGCCGCCCGATCGTGAGGCCCGTCACGGCGCGGCCGCCCGGATCGACGGCTGGTGGACGCGGAAACCCACGGAGTGTAGACCCATCGGTATGAACTCCCCACTTTGCGGAGACGACACGATGAACGCGATGACGATGTTCGTGAAAACCTGGAGTCGTCGTGCGGCGCTCGCCTGGGCGGCCGCAACGCTGCCGGCCGTCGCGGCCGACTGGCCCGGGTGGCGCGGACCGGCCTCGGATGGCGTCGCCGCGGGAACGGGCTATGTCCGCGACTGGAGCCGGGACACGAACGTGCGCTGGCAGGCGGCGCTGCCGGGGCTCGGAGCGAGCACGCCCGCCGTGTGGGGCGACGCGATCGTGCTCACCTGTGCGGCGGACGGCAAGGACGCCGCCGTGTGTTTCGGTCGCGACGGGTCGGAGCGGTGGCGTCGGCTGCTCGACGTGGAGAAGCCGGGGAAGCACAAGAAGGCGACCGGCTGCAACCCGTCGCCCGTGACCGACGGCACGCACGTCTGGGTCTATTTCAAGAGCGGCGAGCTCGCCTGTCTCGAGCTCGCCGACGGCGCGGTGGTCTGGCAGACGAACCTCCAGCAGCGGTTCGGCGAAGACACGCTCTGGTGGGATCTCGGCACCTCGCCCGTGCTCACGGAGAAGGCGGTCGTCATCGCGGTGATGCAGACCGGGCCGAGCTACCTCGCCGCCTTCGATCGCACGACCGGCGAGCTCCTCTGGAAGCACGACCGCGATCTCGGCGCCCCGGAGGAGGCCGCGCAGAGCTACTCGACACCCGTCGTGGTGAAGGGCAAGCCGGCACTGGGCGAACCGGACGAGGTGCTCTTCGTGCTCGGAGCCGACCACGTGACGGCGCACGACGCCGCCGATGGGCGGGAGGTGTGGCGGGCCGGCGGCCTCAATCCGACCGGTCACAAGTATTTCCGGTCCATCGCGTCCCCCATCGTCACCGACACGCTCGTCATCGCCCCCTACGCGCGGGGCGCCACGATCACCGCGATCCGCCGCGGCGGATCCGGCGACGTGACGGGCACGCACGTGGCGTGGGCCCGCACCGACATCGGGGCCGACGTGCCGACGCCCGCGGCGAGCGGCACCATGCTCGTCGTCTGCTCCGACAACGGCCGACTCGAGTGCCTCGACGCCGCATCCGGCAGGACGCTCGCGCGGACCGAGCTCGCCAAGAACCGCCACGCCTACAGCGCGTCGCCCGTGGTCGTCGACGGCGCGGTGATCGTGACGCGGGAGGATGGCGAGTCGCAGGTGCTCGCCCTGCCGGGGCGGCAGGGGGGCCCCGAGCCCTTCGCGATCCTCGGCACGGGCGTCACCGGCGAGATGACGGTCGCGACCCCCGTCTGCGTGGACGGCACCGTGCTCGTGCGGACCCACGACTCGCTCTGGTGCTTCGGACGATAGGCGTCGCGGCCCGGGGCGACACGGCGCGACGGGGGGAGTACCCTATCGGTCGAGCGGCCCGCCTGCGGTCGGTCCCCACTCCGCTGTCCGAGGAGCGCCACCCGTGCCATCAGTGAACGGATCGAAGGCGGCGAGCCTGGACGAATCGGCCGACGGGATGTGCGGTCGCCCCGACCGCTCCGGGTGTGCCCGGTTCCGTGCCACCTCGTCGAGGCGCACGGTGCTGCAGGCCGGCGTGCTCGGCGGCCTCGGCCTGTCGCTTGGCGACATGCTGCGGCTCGAGGCTCGCGCCCAGGAGCGTTCCACGGCCGCGTATACGGCGTCCGGCGCGCGGGCGATCGAGCCGAAGGCGCTCAGCGTGATCCAGCTCAACCTGCCCGGCGGGTTTCCACACCATGAGTCGTTCGATCCGAAGCCGGAGGCGCCGGTCGAGTACCGCGGCTCGTTCGGTGTGATCAAGACGAAGCACGGCGACATCCTCAGCGAGAACCTGCCGAAGACGGCCGAGGTCTGCGACCACGTGGCGATCATCAGGAGCGTCGTCGGCAAGATTCCCGACCACGGCCTGGCGACCTACCACCTGTTCAAGGGCTATCCACCGACCGCCGTGATCGACTATCCCCCGATGGGCTCGGTCGTGTCGCACGAGCTCGGTGGCCGCGGCGTCATTCCGCCCTACATCGCCATCCCCAATGCGGAAGGCTTCGTCGGGGGCACGGGCTTCCTCAGCAGCGCCTACGGGCCCTTCGAGCTCAACGCCGATCCGGGCGTGAAGGGCTTCAAGGTCCGCGACCTGTCGCTGCCCTCCGGCCTCGCGCTCGACCGCTTCGACCGCCGACAGAAGGCCCGCGAGGTGATCCAGCGGAAGATCCGGCGGCTCGAGGCCGATCCGGCCACGCTCGACACGATGGACGGCTTCTATCAAAACGCCTACGGCCTCCTCACCTCCGAGCAGGCGCAGAAGGCCTTCGGCTTCGAGGGCGAGCCGGAGGACTCGTTCAAGCTCTACGGCAGCGAGGTGACCGGCCTCGTGAAGGGGCCCGACGGGAGGTTCCACCCCAAGGGGCTCGCCGAGCGGCTGATCCTGGCCCGCCGGCTGGTGGAGGCGGGCTCGCGGTTCGTGACGGTCACCTACGGCGGCTGGGATTCGCACGTCGACGTCAAGAGAAACTGCGACGACCAGATGGCCCCGCTCGACCACGCGATCGCGGGCCTCGTCACCGACCTCGCCCGCCGTGGGATGCTCGACACGACGCTCGTCTGGGTGACGAGCGAGTTCGGCCGCACGCCGAAGGTCAATTCCAACAGCGGCCGCGACCACTGGGCCCGCTGCTATTCGATGCTCATGGCCGGGGGCGGGATCGCCGGCGGCGTGATCCACGGGGCGAGCGATCCGGTCGGCGGCGAGCCGGCGCGGGACGCCGTGCCGCTCGAGCATCTGCAGTACACCGTCTACCACCTGCTCGGCATCGACGCCGACAAGGAACTCGTCGCCTTCGGCACGCGGCCGATCGAGATCATCAAGGACGGTGCCCTCGTGAAGGGCATCCTCGCGTAGGGCCGTCGCCGTCGTCTTTTCGGGAGCCTCGCGATGCGTCGTTTCGTTGCGGCCCGCGCCGTGGTGGCGTGCCTGGTCGCCGCGCTCAGTGCGGCCGCCGCCCGGGCCGGGAACTTCAACACCATCGACTCGGTGCGGCCGCGGATCGGCCAGCGCGGTGCGACGGTCGAGGTGACGATCAGGGGCTCGTATCTCCGCGATGCGCAGGAGATCGTCTTCTACCGCCCCGGCATCCGCGTGGTGTCGATCGCGCCGATCGGCGAGCCGCCGGCGGAGAAGGAGAAGACGGCGCACTGGCATCCGCAGCTCGCGTGCGTGTTCGAGATCGCCCCCGACTGCCCCGTCGGTGAGCATGTGTTCCGCGTGCGGTCGCTGACACAGCTGTCGATGGCCGCCACCTTCAACGTCACGCCCTTCCCGGTGGTCGACGGCGTGGAGGCCGACAAGGACCGCGGCACGAAGGACAACGACGGCATCGCCACGGCGATGCCGGTGCCCCTCAACACGACCATCCGCGCCGAGATCGACGGCCGCGACACCGGTGACGTCGACGTGTACCGCGTGCCCGTCGTGCCGGGCGGCCGGCTCACGGTCGAGGTCGACTCCGTGCGCATCAGCGACTTCACGCACGGCCACGGCGAGGACTCGGGCTACGACCTCAAGCTGCGGGTCGTGGACGCGGCCGGACGGCAGCTCGCGGCCAACGACGACAACCCGCTGCACGTGCAGGATCCGCTCGCGTCGATCCGGCTGCCGGAGAGCCTGCCGCCCCTGGCCGACGGCACGCCCGGCACGTTCGCGTTCGTCGAGGTGCGGCGGTCCACGTTTTCGGGGCACACGTGGCCCTACGTCGTCCACGTCGGTGACTGGCGGCGGCCGCTGGCCGCCTATCCTCCGGGCGGACCCGCCGGGCAACCGGTGGCGATCGAGTTCCTGGGAGATCCGCTCGGCTCGTTCACCGAGACCGTCGTCACACCCGCGGAGTCGGGCACGTTCGGCCACGTCGCCGACTGGCCCACGCCGTTCCGCCTGCGTTCGAGCGCGATGCCGAACGTCCTCGAGGACGCCGCCGGCGACACGGCCGTGGCCGCCCTGCCGGCCGCGCTCAACGGCGTCATCGCGGAGCCGGGCGACGTCGATCGATTTCGCGTGACGGTGACCAAGGGAGATCGCTACCGCGTGCGGGTGTTCGCCGGAGCGATCGGGTCGCTGCTGCAGCCGCGACTCGAGATCCTGTCGCCCTCGGCGGACGGCCAGACCGCCACGCCGCCGATCGTGAAATACTCCGCCGACCGCGAGGATCGCGACACGTTCGGCATCTCCGCCTACAACGGCTCGGTGCTGCCCGAGGCGATCGATCCATCGGTGATCTGGGAACCGAAGGTCGATGGTGAGCACGTGATCGCGATGACCGACCTCGGCGGCGCGGGAAGTCCCACGGCCGTCTACCGGATCGAGGTCGAGCCGGCGCAGGATGGCCTCCAGCTCGTGCTGCCGTGGACGCTCTATTGGTGGGAGGCGCCCAAGTGGGCCAGCTTCGCCATCCCGCGGGGCGACCGGTGGACCGTGAACATCAACCTCATGCCCTGCCAGGGCAACACCTTCAAGGGCGAGACGGAGATCGTGGCGGAAGGACTCCCGCCGGGAGTGACGCTGCTGCCCAACCGGGTGCCCGCCGGCGTCGGGAAGTGGCCGATCCAGTTCGAGTCGGCGCCCGACGCACCGCTCGCGGGCGCGGTGTTTTCGCTGGTGGTGAGGCCGCTCGATCCGGCGGTCAAGCTCGCAAGCGCCATGCAGCAAAACCTCCCCTTCAACAACAAGCCGGGCGGCGACGCGTGGAAGACCGTGCGGCTCGACCGCTTCATGCTCGCCGTCGTCGACACACCCCCCTTCTCGATCGAGATCGATCCGCCGCCGGCTCCGATCGTCCGCGGGGGTGAGCTCGCGATTCCGGTGCGGCTGGTGCGCCGCGATGGATTCGACGAGCCGGTCGGTTTCCAGTGCGACTGGAAGCCTGGCGGCATCGGCGTGCCGCCGCAGGTGGTGCTCGGACCGGGGGAGACGCAGGGCGTGCTGCAGCTCTCGGCCGAGCAGTCGGCGCCGCTGGGGCCGGTGCCGCTCGTCGTCACCGCCTGCACGAAGGATCGTGGCGAGCAGGGCTGGCACGGCGACGGTCAGGTGCGGGTGTCGTCGAAGATCGTGCCGCTGGTCGTCGCCGAGTCGTTCGTCGAGTTCGCCGCCGAGCCCGAGAGCGTGCGGCGTGGCGAGCGGAAGAAGATGATCTGGAAGGTGAAGCACAAGACGCCCTTCGAGGGGCAGGCGCCGGTGCGGATCGTGGGCCTGCCCAAGGGAGTCGAGGTGCACGAACCCCTGCCGACCGTCGCGGCGGGCACCGAGGAGATCGCCTTCGATATCGAGGGCACCGACGACGCCCTGATCGGCCTCACGAAGGACATCACCTGTGAGGTGACCGTCACGCAGGCCGGGCAGGCGGTGCGTCAGCGGAGTGGCCGCGGCTTCCTGCGGGTCGATCCCCGGCCCTGAACGTCCACCGCCCCGACCTCCGGAGAACGTCCCGATGAACCGGCCCGCCCCACGCATCGTGCCATCGGTCCGTTCGCGCGGGCCGCGGTTCGCTGCCAGGGTGGCCGCGGCCGCCCTGCTCGTCGCCGGTGGCGTCGGTCACGGTGCCGAGAGCGCCGTGGCCGAGGCGCCGAGCTTCCGCCGCGACGTGATGCCGGTCTTCTTTCGGGCCGGCTGCAATGCCGGCACCTGCCACGGCTCGGCCCGCGGCAAGGACGGCTTCATGCTCTCGCTCTTCGGCTACGACGCCAAGGGCGACTACGCGCGGATCGTCGAGCAGCTGCCGGGCAGGCGGGTCAACACGGCGGTGCCGGAAAGGAGCCTGCTCCTGCTCAAGGCGACCGCCGCCGTCCCCCACACCGGCGGCAAGCTCTTTGACGTCGAGAGCGACTTCTACCGGACGCTCCGCGACTGGGTCGCCGCCGGTGCGCCGGACGACGATGGCGCGGTGCCCGAGATGGTGGACGTCGTCCTCTCACGAACCTCGTTCGTGTTCGAGACGGCGGGACCGTCGGAGCCGCTCGGGGTGACGGCCGTCTACGCCGACGGATCGTCGCGGGACGTCACGCGGCTGGCCCGTTACTTCTCGAACAACGCGAGCGTGGCCGAGATCGATGCCGACGGCGGCGTCACGTCGAAGGGGCCCGGCGACACCAACGTTTTCGCACGGTTCGGCCGGTTCACGGTCGGCGCCGAGGTGATCGTGCTGCCACCGGCCGAGGGCTTTGCCTGGCCGAATCCACCGGCGGACACCTTCATCGACCGGCTCGTCTTCGACCGGCTCGAGAAACTCCGCATCGTCCCCTCCGGCCTCTGCGACGACGAAACCTTCCTCCGCCGCGTCACGCTCGACCTCGCCGCCCGCCCACCCACGGTCGACGAATACCGGGCGTTCATGGCCGACGCCTCCGCCGACAAGCGCACCCGCAGGATCGACGAGCTGCTCGCCGGCGACGAATTCATCGATCTGTGGACGATGATCTGGAGCGAGCAGATGCGGATTATCGGCGGCAGCTACGCGCCGCAGGGCACGCTCGTGAAGTCGGCCGACGCGTTCCAGGAGTGGGTCCACGCCCAGTTCGCCGCGGGCCGGCCGCTCAACGAGTTCGTGGCGGAGATGGTGGCCGCCTCGGGCAGCAACATCGCGGCGGGACCGCCGAACTTCTACACGATGATGGTGCACAAGCCCGCGCTCGAGCCCAAGCAGCTCGCGGCCGACTTCTCGCAGCTGCTCCTGGGGGTGCAGATCCAGTGCGCCGAATGCCACAACCATCCGTTCGACCGCTGGACGATGGACGACTACTACTCCTTCGTGAGCTTCTTCAGCGGCATCCGGCGGATCAACGGGGTCGAGCCGCGGGAGAAGCGGATCTTCTTCGACACGACCTCGGAGCCGGCCCGGCACCTCGTCGACGGCCGCCCGATGCCCGCCCGCGTGCTCGGTGGCGTCCAGCCCGAGCCGGGCGGCGTGGACCCGCGGAAGGCGCTGGCCGCCTGGCTCACGGCGCCGGACAACCGGCTCTTTCGCGAGAACCTCGCCAACCGCATCTGGGCGCAGCTGATGGGCCGGGGCGTGGTCGATCCGGTGGACGACGTGCGGGTGAGCAATCCGCCCTCCAATCCGGCGCTCTTCGAGGCGCTCGGATCGAGGCTTGCGGAGCTGAAGTTCGACCTCCGCGGTCTCGTTCGCGACATCTGCTCGTCGCGGGTCTATCAGCTTTCGACCCAGCCGACCGCGTCGAACGCGCTCGATACGCGGCAGTTCTCCCACGCGCACCTGCGCCGACTGCGGGCCGACGTGCTCATGGACTCGATCGTGGCGATCACGGGCGTGCCGGGGCGGTTCCCCAACTTTCCCGTTGGCGCGCGGGCGATCGAGACCCATCCGCGGCAGCAGGGGGACACCGGCAACGGCGCGCACCTGGAGCCCTTCTTCCACACCTTCGGCCAGGCGACCCGCAAGACGGTCGCTGCGGCGGAGACGAAGCGGGAGCCGACGCTCGCCCAGGCGCTTCACCTGATCGTGGGAGACACGGTGCGCGATCGCCTCGCGGCCGGCGGCGTCGTCAAGGCGCTCGTGGAGACGAAGTCGACGCCCGAGGACATCGTGGAGGAGCTCTTCATCCGCGTGCTCGCCCGCAAGCCCGACGGCGAGGAGATGGCGGCGATGATCGCACTCGTGGGTGACTCGCCCAAGGATCCCGCCGTCTACGAGGACATCTTCTGGAGCCTGCTCAACTCGACCGAGTTTCTCTTCAACCACTGATCGGGGACCACCGCCCGGGGGCGGCCAGCGAGGACCACGGCATGCGATCCACTTCGGCCCATCGGCACCCCCGGGGGGTTCCTGATCTTGGTCGCCATCGCGGCCGCCACGGGTGCCCGCGGCGCGGAGACGGGCGTGCCGATCACGTTCGAGGACCATGTCGCGGTGATCCTGCGCAGGAGCTGCGTGCAGTGCCACGGCGAGGGCAAGCAGGAAGCGGGGCTCAATTTCACGTCGTATGCGTCGCTCCTGAAGGGCGGAAGCGGCGGCAAGGTGGTCGAGGCCGGCCGCTCGAGCGCGAGCCGCCTCTACGGCGTGATCACCGATGCCGATCCGGCCGCCCGCATGCCTCCCGACGCCGATCCATTGCCGCCCGACGCGATCGCGCAGATCAAGCAGTGGATCGACACGGGCCTGCGGGAGAACGCGGGCTCGAGCGCCGTCGCCATGCGCACGCTCGGCTTCCAGCCCGCCCCGGTGGAGACGGGTGACGGCGGACCGCCGCCCCTTCCGGAGGGGCTCGCCGTGATCGAGCGGCCGACGACGCGGCGGCCGTATCCGATCGTGGCGCTCGCCGCGAGCCCGCGCGCGCCGCTGGCGGCCGCGAGCGGCTATGGCGTCATCGAGCTCGTCGATCCCGCGTCGCGTCGGCCGCTCGGCGCCGTGCCGTTCGCGGAGGGTGAGCCGCTCGTGCTGCGGTTCAGCCGGTCGGGCCGTCGTCTGCTGGCGGCCGGAGGGGCGCCGGTCGAGGCGGGCATCGCGGCGGTCTACGACGTCGTCACCGGAGCGAGGCTCGCCGCCGTGGGGCAGGAGCCGGATGCGGTGCAGGCCGCCGATCTCTCGCCCGACGAGCGGATGGTGGCGATCGGCTGCACCTCGCGACTCGTGAAGGTCTTCTCGACCGAGACCGGTGCGCTCCTCTATTCGCTCGACAAGCACACGGACTGGGTCACGGCGGTCGCCTTCTCTCCCGACGGCCGTTATCTCGTCACGGGCGACCGCATCGGCAACATTCACCTCTGGGAGGCAGCGGGGGGCGGGGTGGTGCTCCCACTGGCCGAGCACACGAACGCGATCCGGGCGCTCGCGTGGCGGAGCGACAGCGGCGTGGTCGCCTCGTGCGGCGAGGACGGCCTCGTCGTCTGGTGGGACGTGACCGACGGGTTTCCCGTGGTCACGAAGGCCAACGCCCACCCGCCGCAGAAGCCCCCCGGAACGTACGGCACCGTCGCGAACGGCGTGCTCGACTGCAGTTTCGGCCTCGCGGGCGAGCTGGCTACGTGCGGCCGCGACCGCACGGTGAAGGTCTGGAAGGCGGATGGCGGCGAGAAAAGGTCGTTCGCCCTGCCCGACGACGGCGCCGAGGGGACGTCGCGGATTCGCGTGCTCCCGACCCGCGTCGCCGTGTCGTTCGACGGGAAGACGGTGATGGCGGGCGACTCGGCCGGCCGGCTTCACGCGTGGCAGGTTGACTGACGGCTTCCGGGGAGATGGTCAGGGGAGATCGTCCGGGGAGATTCCGCCTCCGCGCCTCGAACGAGCCCCTGCCGGGCGGAGCCGGGCCCGTCGACCTTGCCGATCGCGGAGTTTCCGGTGGCTCGGTGCCCGTTGTGGCATCGGGGCTGCCGGATCGCCGAGGGTTTGCCTCCGATCCGATGAACCTTGGGTCGGCGATTCGCGCGCACCCATCTCCCGGGAAGCGATCCATGGTCAGCCATCTCTCATGCCGCGGTACGGGCCGGCGCGCGATGCGCTGCCTCGGCTCGGTCTCGCTCGTAGCCATGCCGCTGAGCGTGAACGTCGCGGCGCCCGCCCCCGAGCCGGTCACGGCCCCGCGCCAGACCATGCCCGCGCGAGAGGCCGTCGAGACCACCGGACGCCGGCAGAGCGCCGATGCCCTCATCGAATCGATGGTGCCGCCGCGGAGTGACTCGGCGGCTGATTGGAACGCTCGACCGCTTTTCCTGCATGCCTGCGGTGAGCCGCGGAAGCTCGCACCGTGCGTCCCACCGGCTCCATGCCACCCGGCCTACCCACCGCAGCCGTTCGACCTGATCGGCGTGGCGGGCGCGCCGACCTGCGGCCCGCGGTATCGGGGGCCGTGCGAGCCGCGGCTCGGCACGCACGATCACGGACCGTGGCCCCGTCTCCACGCCCTGCACGACGCCGCGTTCGACGCGTTCTATCGCTGAGCGGGCGTTCGAGCCCGGTCAGAATTGGCGGGTTCGGGGGCGGCAAAAGTCTCGTCGCGTGGGCCGAGGCGGCCCAAAGCTCCTCGAGCGTTCGCCGACCCCTCCCCTCCGTCTCCAGGTTTGCCAAGTCGTCGCTCCA
>CAIWZS010000255.1 GCA_903917235.1 uncultured Planctomycetaceae bacterium
CCGTCGGCGGTGACGGTCTTCTCCGAGTGGGACTTCTTGACGGTAAACCGGCCGCCGTTTTCGCCGGCGCAGAGCGACACGAACTGCACGAGCACGATCCGGCCCTCGCGCGAGCCCGCGGGACACGGGCGGAACAGGCACCGTGAGACGTCCGGGATCAGCGGGTCCATCAACGTGCCCGTCACCCGCGCCACGAACATGCCGGGCTTCACCGCCACGCCGGGCACCTCCGTCCAGCCGAGCTCCTCTGAGGAAAAAGGTGACAGCCACCATTTCCGCCGCGGAAAAGATGGCTGTCACCTTTTTCTGCCAGGTAGTTGCCCTTCTCCGGAATCACATGCCGCACGCCGCCGCGGGGGTCGGGCATGTCGCCGGCATACCGCGGGATCACGTGCACATGCACATGCGGCACGGTCTGGCCGGCGGCAGACCCGGCGTTGAAGCCCACGTTGCAGCCATCGGGCTTCGGATCGAGCCGCTCATCGAGCAGCTTCTTCACCTCGCCCACGAGCTGCATCACCGCCGCCTGCTCCGCGGCCGTGCAGTCGAAGTAGGTGGGCACCACCCGCCGCGTGATTACGAGCACGTGCCCAGGCGACACCGGAAACGAATCGAAGATCGCGAAGGCTAGCTCATTCGCGCAAAGCCACTCGGCCTCGGGGATCGCCGAGAAGGGCGAGGGAGACGGTGATGTGGCATCCGGCCGCATGGCGGCAGTGTACGAACCCGCGGGACAACCTTGGCCCGGGGTAGAATCCGCCCGGAATCAAACGTTGACAAATGGACTGCACGGCTGTACACTTCGCCAAGCAGCGACCAGGAGTTTTCCATGAGCACCGATCTTTCCGTTGAATCCCTGAGCACGCCCGAAAAGCTCGCCCTCATGGAACGGCTCTGGGAATCGCTTTCACAGCGGCCTTCGGACGTTCCATCGCCGGCGTGGCACGGCGCTGTGCTCGCGGAACGGATTGCCGCGGTGCGAGAAGGCCGCACGTCGTTCGTTGATTGGGAGGATGCGAAGAAGAGGTTGCAGGCCCGCGGCTCATGAAGATTCGGATCCTGCCCGAGGCAGAAAGCGACCTCGCCAAGGCTGCCGACTTCTACGACGCACAGCGTGACGGCGCAGGTGAATACTTCATCGCATGCCTCGCTGCCGATATCGAGGCCCTGAAGATTCATGCGGGCGTGCATGAGAGGCAGCACGGATTGCTCCGAGCTCTCTCGAAGCGGTTCCCATTTGGCATCTTCTATGAGCTCACGGGCACAACCATCGAAATCATCGCCGTTCTGGATTGCCGGCAAAACCCGGAAGCGATTGAATCGCGACTGCGGGGCTACGAGTAAGGCGGGCTTAGATTCCCACACCAAGACGAGGTAGATCCTCGTGCAGGCTTTCGGAGGAATGCACGAGGCATTCGAGGGAGAAGTCATGGATCGATTCGCGGCTGGCTCAGTCGAGCGAAAACGGCTGGGCCGCCAAGTCAGCCGATGGATGCGACTCTGCCGATCCTCCGGGGCCCTGCGGTTTTGTCTGAACGGAAGCTTCGTGACAGCCAAGGAATCTCCCAACGACGCGGACGCCGTTGTCTTGCTCGGCTCGGACTTCGCCGATCGCGTAGCCCGCGGCAATCTTGATGCCATCGAGTTGTCGGAGATTCTCGGAATGCGTCCGACAGAACACCTGTTTGCGGCGGAAGATCGCCGCGACTGGGACGATTGGATACACTTCTTCAGTCGGACGAGCGATCCTGCGACACGAAAAGGCCTGGTGGAGGTGGTGCTGTGATTACCAACGCCGCTGAATATGAGAAGGCCCATAGCGACCTTCGCATCCTCGAGCAGCGGATCGCCGACCTCGAGCGAGATCATCCCGTCGGCGAGAAGGGATTCACCAAGGCAGGTGTCTGCAAGATGATCGCCAAGATCAACGAGGAACTTGCCGTCTTCGAAAGCCGTGAAGAGGCCAGGCTGGCCACGCCGCGCTGATGCTCGAGGGTTCGGCAGTCACGATGCGACCCGGACGAACTCGCCCACGATCGTGAGATCCCCCGCATCCTCCGGCTCGACCGTGATCGGCTCGAACGCCGGATTCACCGGCAGCAGCTGAATCCGGTCGTGCCGCCAGCCGTCGGCGGTGACGGTCTTCTCCGAGTGGGACTTCTTGACGGTAAACCGGCCGCCGTTTTCGCCGGCGCAGAGCGACACGAACTGCACGAGCACGATCCGGCCCTCGCGCGAGCCCGCGGGACACGGGCGGAACAGGCAC
>CAIWZS010000256.1 GCA_903917235.1 uncultured Planctomycetaceae bacterium
GACCGCCGCAAGGCGATGCTCGAGGACATCGCGATCCTCACCGGGGCGACGGCCGTGTTCGAGAACCTCGGCATGAAGCTCGAGAACCTCGGGCTGGCCGAGCTTGGCCGGGCCAAGAAGGTGATCGTCGACAAGGACAACACGACCATCATCGAGGGAGCCGGCAAGTCGGGCGACATCAAGGCGCGGATCGAGCAGATCCGTCGCGAGATCGAGAACTCGACGAGCGACTACGACCGGGAGAAGCTCGAGGAGCGGCTCGCGAAGCTCGCCGGAGGGGTCGCGAAGATCAACGTCGGGGCGGCGACCGAGAGCGAGATGAAGGAGAAGAAGGCCCGCGTCGAGGACGCGCTCCATGCGACCCGGGCGGCCGTCGAGGAGGGCATCCTTCCCGGCGGCGGCGTGGCCCTGCTCCGCGCGAGTTCGCAGGTGAAGCCGAAGGGCCTCAGCGACGATGAGACGGTCGGGTTCAACATCGTGGTGCGGGCGGCCCGGGCGCCGCTGACCATGATCGCGGCGAACGCCGGTCAGGATGGCTCCATCGTCTGCGAGAAGGTGCTCGCCGCGAGTGGCAATCAGGGCTACAACGCCGCCACGGGCGAGTACGAGGACCTCGTGAAGGCCGGCGTGATCGATCCCGCGAAGGTCACCCGCACCGCGCTTCAAAACGCCACGAGCGTGTCGACGCTCCTGCTCACGAGCGACGCCCTCATCGCCGAGAAGCCGAAGGAGTCGAAGGCGAAGGGTGGCTCGGGTCACGGCGGCGACTACGACATGTACTGATCCGCCGGCCCTCGGCCTGCGGCGGTCCCTCATCGCGAGCCGGTTCATCCGTCGGTGAACCGGCTCGCGTGTTTCGTGGCGACGGCCGTGCGGCGGCGGGCCGCGGTGTTCCCCGGGCGCCGGTCCATTCAGGTCCATGACCCGATCCGTCATCGAGCGGCCGTCGCGGGTCGTCGTCGCCATGTCCGGCGGCGTCGATTCGAGCGTCGCCGCGGCCCTGCTCGTCGAGCAGGGCCACGACTGCGTCGGCGTCTTCATGCGGCAGGCCATGCCGGCTGTCGGGCCGGCGTCGTCGGGAACTGACGAGCCCACGGCACCGCGGGCAGGACACCAGGGCTGCTGCGGCGTCGCGGACGCGCTCGACGCGAGGCGGGTGGCGGACCGTCTCGGGATTCCGCTGTATCCGCTCGATCTCACCACCGACTTCGCACGGGTCATCGACTATTTCGCGGAGGAGTACGGTCGCGGCCGCACGCCGAACCCCTGCGTCCGATGCAACGCATGGCTCAAGTTCGGCCGCCTCTTCGACCATGCCGACGCGATCGGTGCGACCCACGTGGCCACCGGCCACTACGCGATCCTCGAGTCCACCGGGGCGGGTGACGTGGCCGTGCGGCGCGGGCTCGACCGTGCGCGGGACCAGTCCTACGTGCTCTTCGACGTGCGTCCGGACCGTCTCCGGAGAATGCTCCTGCCCGTCGGGAGGATGCCCAAGGCGGAGGTGCGGGCGCGGGCCGCGGAGCTGGGGCTCGCGACCGCCGAGAAGCCGGACAGCCAGGAGATCTGCTTCGTCGCCCCCGGACGGCATGCGGCGCTCGTCGCGGACCGGCTCGGCGGCTCGCGCGCCGGTGAGATCGTCGACGAGCGCGGGCAGGTGCTCGGACGCCATCCGGGCATCGAACACTTCACCGTGGGCCAGCGGCAGGGGCTCGGAATCGCGACGGGCCGGCCGCTCCACGTGGTGCGCATCGAGGCCGCCGCCCGCCGCGTCGTCGTCGGTCCGCCGGAATCGGTCCCATGCGGGCACCTGGTGGCGGCCGACGTGACCTGGCATGGCGCTCCCCCGACCGAGCCGTTCGCCTGCGCCGTGCAGTGTCGTGCCCAGCGTCGAGCGGCCCCCGCGATCGTGTCGCCCCTGCCCGACGGCCGCTTCGAGGCCCGGTTCACCGGCGGGCCGGCCGATGGGCCGGGCCCGATTTCGCCGGGGCAGCCGGCCGTCTGCTATCTGGATGACCGCCTCCTCGGAGGTGGGTGGATCGAGTCCTGACGGCCGCTTTCCCCGCGCCGATCCGCGAACTAGGCTTGCGCGGAAACCGTCCGGCACGGCCCGTGCCGCACCGTCCCCTCATCCCGCTGGTGCCCGCCGATGAATCCGCTCGCCGAACGCCCGTGGAGTGTGCCCGTGCCGGTCCTGCTCGGCCTGGCCATGGTGCTCGGCCTGATCGTCCTCACGATGCTCCTGCTCGTCGTGAACTATGGGCAGATCTGGTTTCAGGCCTACTGGTCGAAGGCGCGGGTCACCTTCCTCGAACTCCTCGGCATGAGCCTCCGCAAGGTGAACGCGCGCACGATCGTGCAGGCCCGCATCATGGCGACGCAGGCGGGGCTGGGCCCGGACATCACGAGCCGGCGGCTCGAGGCGCACTATCTCGCCGGAGGGGACGTGCCGCGCGTGATCCGGGCACTCATCGCCGCCCAGCGGGCCGACCTCGACCTCGACTTCGACCGGGCGTGCGCCATCGACCTCGCCGGCCGCGACGTGCTCGACGCGGTGCAGACGAGCGTCAACCCGAAGGTCATCGACTGTCCCGACACGTCGAGCGGCAAGACCACGCTCTCCGCGGTGGCGAAGAACGGCGTGGAGCTGCGCATCCGCGCCCGGGTCACGGTGCGCACGAACCTCCAGCAGTTGATCGGCGGAGCCACCGAGGAGACGATCATCGCCCGCGTGGGCGAGGGCATCATCACGTCGATCGGTTCGTCGGAAAGCCACTTCCAGGTCATGGAGCACCCGGACACGATCTCGAAGGCGGTGCTGCAGCGGGGCCTCGACGCGCAGACGGCCTTCCAGATCGTCTCCATCGACATCGCCGACATCGAGATCGGTGAGAACATCGGGGCGCGGCTGCAGGCCGACCAGGCCGAGGCCGACACGCGGGTCGCGCAGGCCAAGGCGGAGGAGCGGCGGAGCGTCGCCATCGCGCGTGAGCAGGAGATGAAGGCCGCCACGGCGGAGAACCGGGCCCGTCTGCTCGAGGCGGAGGCGCTGGTGCCCAAGAGCATCGGGCAGGCCTTCCGGGCGGGGCGTTTTGCCGACCTTGCCGGGACCCGCGGCGGTCCGGCCTGAGCGACCGCTCCAGTTTGCCCCGTTTGCCGGCGCTCGTCCGCATGATCGGTGCAGACGGGGAATTCGGCCAAACCTTGCGGGCTCCGCGTGCCGATCTTCCCTCCAGAGGGAGTCGTCGCCCGTCAAGACGACGGCCGGCACGGCCGGCTCGACGACCCCCCGACACCAGCGTTACGGCAAGGGAGTGTGCCATGGCGATGCGTCAGTTGCGTGTGTACACGGGGCCCGACATCGAGCACGGTGGCCTGAGCCTCGCGCCGCCGCCGGCCAGCGGCGATCGCGTCCGCGTCACGCTCGGCGAGGTGCTTCCGCTCCTGGCCGATGCCGTGGCCAGCAGCCGGACGTGGCTTTCCGACTTCGCCGACGACGAGCTCGAGATCTCCGCCGATTTGCACGATGTCCTGCAGGCCTACCGGCACTTTCGCCGGCCCGGTGCCTGAAGCCCGCGTCGGCTCGGGTGCCGCATCCGAGCCGCGGACTCCCGGATGTGTCAGCATGACGTGAGGGGATCGCTACCTCTTGCGGGTGAAGTTCCGTGGGGGCATACTCGCCCCCCGTATGACGCATGGAGTCAATCTCGTCGATCTCGGCCGTCGCGTGCGGGCAGTCCGCGTGGCACGCCGGTTGACGCTGGAGGAGGTCGTCTCGCGGACCGACTTCACCGTGAGCTGGCTGTCGAAGCTCGAGAACGGTCAGCTTTCGCCCTCGCTCGAGGGTCTCGTGCGGCTCGCCGAGGTGCTCGAGTGCGGCCTCGACGCGCTCGTCGCGGGCCTCGCCGCGGAGCCACAGTTCATGGTGGTCCGCAGTGGCGAGGGGGAAACACTGCCGGCCAAGAACGGCCGTTCGGGAGTCGGTGTCCGCAGCCTCGCGAGTCGCTGGCGCGATCGCCAGATGCATCCGACGATCCTGCATCTCTCGGGGCAGGGCACGCGCAAGCATCCCGACCATCACGACGGCGAGCGATTCCTCCTGGTGCTCGACGGCTCGGTCCGCCTCGCCTACGGAGACGAGCGGATCGTCCTCGGCCCCGGCGACAGCGTGTACCTGTCCGCCGTCATCCCACACACGCTGCAGCCGCTCGACAAGGCGATGGCACGCGTGCTGAGCGTCTCGAGCGAACGCACGCCGTCGGCCGCGCGGGCCGAGCCGGTGCGGCGGGCGCGCGGCGGCTGACGCGCACCGCACGTCGTGGTGTCAGCCGTCGGCGGGCTGGGCGGGCGTCGTCAGCACGATCTGCCAAAACTCGAGATCGAGCCACCGGCCGAATTTGAAGCCAGCCTCCCGGACCGTGCCGCAGTGCGCGAATCCCGCCGACCGGTGCAGGGCGATGCTCGCCGCGTTGGTCGAATCGATGCCCGCGACGAGGACGTGGACGTCGTGACAGGCGACCTCCGCGACGACGGCGTCGAGCAGCCTCCGGCCGATGCCACGGCCGCGATGGGCCTCCGCCACGTACACGGAATGCTCCGC
>CAIWZS010000257.1 GCA_903917235.1 uncultured Planctomycetaceae bacterium
CGAGGCGGCGGCCGACGGGCTCGCCCCCCAGGCGCGTACCCACGCGCTCGAGCACGTGGCGGCTGCGCGACGCCACACGGCGGAGGGCGACTTCCGCGGAGCGGTCGCCGCGGCAGCCGAAGCGATCGCCGTCTACGCGCGGTCGATCGAAGAGGCCCGCGGCTGACGGGCACCGTGCGACTCCCCCGCGGGGTGCACGGGTATTTCCGGGGGCTGTGCCGCCGTCGTGCCGGAGCCGAGAACCATGCGGTCGCTCACCGAACACCTGTCGTTCAACCTGCCCGCACGGATGGCCTTCCTGAACATCACGCCGCAGGTCGAGGAGATCGTCACGCGATCGGGCATCCAGGAGGGGCTCTGCCTCGTCAACGCCATGCACATCACCGCGAGCGTCTTCATCAACGACGACGAGCCGGGGCTCCACGAGGACTACGCGGCCTGGCTCGAGCGGATCGCACCGTTCGACGCGAGCCCCCGCACCTACCGGCACAATCGCACCGGCGAGGACAATGCCGACGCCCACCTGAAGCGGCAGGTCATGGGCCGCGAGGTGGTCGTGGCGATCACGGCGGGCCGGCTCGACTTCGGCCCGTGGGAACAGATCTTCTACGGCGAGTTCGACGGCCGGAGGCCGAAGCGGGTGCTCGTGAAGGTGATCGGCGAGTAGCGGCTCCCGCGGGCCGGGAGCCGGACCGACGCGGGAATCAGCCCAAACCGGCCTGCCCGGCGGGCGTGCCACCCGGTACATTCCCGGCGCCATGAGGATCATGACCCGCTACGTGCTCGCGGAGCTGCTCCAGGTGTTCCTGGTCGCCCTCGGCGCGCTCACGCTCTTCATGATCGTCGTCGGTCTCGTGAAGGAGGTGCAGCAGCAGGGCCTGGGCCTCGTGCAGATCCTGCTGCTGGTGCCCTACGTGCTGCCGGAGGCGATGCGGTTCGCGGTGCCCGGCACCATGCTCTTCGCGGCGGCGAGCGTGTTCGGGCGCCTGGCCGCATCGAACGAGATCACGGCGCTCAAGGCCGCGGGCGTGAGCCCGTTGGCGGTCATCTGGCCCGCCATCGGCCTGGCGCTCGTCGTGAGTTTCTTCTCGGTTTGGCTCAACGACGTCGCCGTGTCGTGGGGCCGCGACGGCATCCGGCGCGTCATCGTGGAAGGCGTGGAGGAGATCATCTACGGCAGGCTGCGGCAGCAGCGGTCGTACAGCACCGCACAGGTGTCGATCAACGTGAAGGCGGTCGAAGGACGTCGCCTCATCCGTCCGACGCTCTCCTTCGCGAGCGGTCCGGGCGGGGCGCCGGCCACCGTGTCGGCCGCCGAGGCGGAGCTCGCGGCGGACGCCGCGGCGGGCACGCTCGTCGTCACGCTTCGCGACGGCACGCTCCACATGGGCGACGTGAAGGCCTCGTTCCCCGACACGATCGTGCGCGAGGTTCCGCTCGACGCGGTGAGCCGCAAGGGCGTCGCGTCGACGAGCCCCTCGGAGATCGCCATGGCCGCCTTCCCGCAGGCGCGGCGGGAGCAGGCGGGCCGCATCGACCGCTTCGAGCAGCTTGCGGCCGGACGCTGGGCGCAGTCGCTCCTGGCCGGACGCATGGAGGGGGCCGTGCCGGCCGCGGTCGAGCCCATCCAGCAGACGCTCAAGCACGAGCGGTCGCGGCTCGGGCGGATCGTCATGGAGCCGTGGAGACGGTGGGCGAACGGCTTCAGTTGCCTCTGCTTCGTGCTCGTGGGGGCGCCGATGGCGATCCGGATGCGCAACGCCGATTTCCTCACGAGCTTCTTCATGTGCTTCCTGCCGATCCTCGTCGTCTACTATCCGGTCTTCATGCTCGGCGTCGATCAGGCCAAGCGTGGCGTCGTGCCGCCGGTGGCCGTCTGGACGGGAAACGTGCTCATCGCCGCATGGGGATGGTGGCTGCTGCGGCGGGTGGTGCGGACCTGACGCCGTCGGATGAGGGCGACTGATGGGCCGCCGGTAGCACGAGCGGGTTCCGCAGCCGCCTCCGGATCATGGAGCCTCCAGCCACTCCAGGTTGAACCGGGCCAGCCGCAGGGCCGATCCGGAGAAGCTCAACGTCTTGCCCGCGCCGTAGAAGCAGAGGATCGTGCCCGCGGGCGTGACGGCGAGATCAGAATAGGCGCTCGGTCCGTCCTCGAGCAGCTTGTTCACCGGCCAGGTGCTCCCCTCGTCACGGCTGAGCTTCACGCTCACGTTCTTGCGGGCGCGGCTCTTGCCGGGCTCGGGCGTGCCCTCGCGCCCTCCCTCGAGATTGTGGGGATTCGAGAAGAGCAGCAGGCTCCGGCCATCGTGGTCGTAGCGGACGAGCCCCGCCATGCAGATCGGCTCGAGCAGGGCCTCGTCGAACCGGGGCGTGCTCCAGCCGGTCGCGCCGTCCCTGCTCGTCGTCACGATGCGACGGTGGGCCTTCGACTCGCTGCGCACGTTGAGCATCACTCGGCCGTCGGATAGTTCGACGGCGACGGTCTCGTTGGGGTTGATCCAGTCGGCGGTGTTCGGCACGGCGATCTCTCCGGCCTTCCAGGTCGCACCCCCGTCGTCGCTCGTGATCGTGGCGGTCACGCTCGGGCGGTGTGCGTTGCCTCCGGTGCCGGTGGAGAGCCACACGGGCACCACGAGCCGGCCGGTCCGCAGCTGGATGCCGTGGTTCGGCCCCGTCGCCAGCACCTTCCAGTCGTACTGCTTCGTGAACGGGGTGAAGACGGGGGTGATCTCGACCGGCTCGCTCCAGGTGAGCCCGTCGTCCCCGCTCCGCTGGTAGAAGACCCGCATGTACTCAAGGCAGAAGAGCATGTGCACGGTGCCGTCGCGGTCGGCGACGAGCACGGGGTTGTTGTAGGTGACGTGGTCGGGGTTCACGCCCTTCACCGCGACCGCAAAGGGATTCTTGGGCTTGGGGTCGGCGACCTTCACGATGCTCCTGGGCGGGCTCCACGTCCGGCCGTCGTCGGTCGACCGGCGGAGCAGGATGGCGATGTCGGACCAGTCGCCGCCGCCATGCCGCGCCTCGCACCAGGCGAGCACGCTGCCGCGGGCGGTCACCACGATGCCGGGGATGTGGTAGACGTCGTGGGCGGGATCGTCGCCGACGCTGAAAAGGTCCTGCTTCTCGAGGAACGGCTCGGCGGCCGGAGCGACGGCCAACACCATGGGCAAGAGGGCCGTGACGAGGGGGAGGGCGGTTTTCATCACTCGGGTGTTCCTCCTTCGCTGACGATGCGTCGGTGTGCATCGATGAGCGATACGAGCCGAAGACAAGCGGAGACTGCACGCACGCGTTTCACGCCTTCGGCGGCAGGGCCTTGATCCACGCCAGCGTGACGTCGGTATCGAACTGGCGAGACTGCCCCACCGTGACGCCCATCAAGAACGGCTGCGTGATCGTGACATGATGCGCGGGCTTCTCGTCGAAGTCGATCCGGTCCTTGACGTTGAAGAGTTCCTTGGAGCTCGTGACCCTCTTGGAAGCCTCGGCACTCCGGGCGACAGGCGTGGCCACCGCCGCAACCACGCATGACGCGGCCACGACAAGCTTCGTCGGCCCGTGTCCGGTCACTTCGCGAGCACCTCCACGTCGGTGACTCCGCCCCGAAGAAACGGCTTGAGGCCGGCGGCCGTGAGTTTCGCCTCGGCCTCCGCGGCTCCGCGCAGGTGGGCATCGAAGAACAACAGCATGGCGGCCCGCACCACCGGCTGCACGTCGGCGCGGGTCGGCGACGGCAGCTCCCGCCGGCCGGTGCCCGCCGAATCGGTGAAGTCGACGTGCCGGGCGTTCGTCAGCCAGACGAGCCTGTGCGGCCCGTCCGGCCAGAGCGCGAATCCCTCGCGGCGGTTCTCGGCCGACAGGCCCCCCTGCTGCCTGTCGAGCGTGCCCGTGATCCCGAGCGTCGGCACCGCGAGCGACCCGAAACTCTCCCGGATGAAGAACGGCTCGCCGACGCCCTGCGGCGACAACGCCACGCCGCAGCGCACCCGCCTGTCCCGCAGGTCCGGCCCGAGCCCCCGGCCCGGCTCGACGCGGGGCGTGAGCCAGTCGAGTGCGGGCCGCATGCCGCCCACCGCCAGCGTCGTGAATCCGCCGTACGAGTGGCCCATGATGCCGACGCGGTCGGGGTCGAGCCGGCCGCGGAGCTTCTCGTGCGTCCTGTTCCACTCCTCGGACCGATCGATCGCGAACCGCACGTCCCGCGGCCGGCCGAGCACCTCGTCGGCGTCACGGGTCATGGCCTCCATGACCTTCATGAATTGGAAGCTGCCCGCCAGCATCGCCCGATTGCTCCCCACGTGCTCGAGGCAGAGGACCGCGTAGCCGTGGGACGCGAGGTGCAGGGCCTGCCCGAGATGCGTATCCCAGTCGCCGCCGGCGCCGTGTGACACGATCACGACCGGCACGGGGCGATCGCCGGCGGGGAGGTGCACCTTGATCGGCACACGGCGGCCCGACGCCCCGCGCGCTTTTTTCGCATCCGCCACCGGGCCTTTCCGATTCGCGTCCACGAGGTCGGCGAATTCGAGCGTCGTCACCGCCAGCGGCCCGCGGGCCGAGGCGTCGTCGACAGCGTCGGCCGACGTGGCTGCGAAGAGCAGCGGCAAGACCACCAAGGGGGCACGCCTTGCGGCGGAACTGGTCGTCACTCTGGCGTGCCTCCCTTGCTGACGAGGTGGCGGCGCGCCTGCACGACTGAGGCGGCTTCGGCGGAGGCGCCGAGCACGTCGTCCTCTCGAAAGGTCGTCATCCACACCTCCTGGTCGCGCGACCGCATGAAATCCCAACAGGCGTAGATGGTGCCGTCGGCGACCTGCTGGACGTCGGGGTAGGAACAGCCGACGCGGTCATCGAGGACGAGGCCGCCACACCACGTGTTGCCGTCGTCCTGCGAAATGAAGGCGGTGAGTTCGCGACGCTGCCTGCCTTTGCCGGCCGACAACGGGTCGTCATCGATGCCGAGATGCTTCACCAGCAGCAGGTTGCCCGATTGCAGCCTGCCGATGAAAAACCGTGAGGGGGTGTGCCGGATCGCGGGAACGTCGAGCGAGCTCCAGGTCGAGCCGCCATCTTTCGAGACGCTTTCGCCGATGCCCAGGTTGGTTCGTACCAACATCCAGAGCGAGCGGTCCTTCCGCTCGACCACCATCGGTTCGCTGGGAAACAGATCCCAACTGGCTTCGCACTGCCCCTTCACGGCGAACGTGCGGCCTTTGTCGTGTGAAACGTACGCGAGGATGACGCCCATGTTCTGCGGCCTTCGGGCGTACGTCGGGAACAACCAGTCGCCATTGGCCAGCACGTTCGGCTTGTTGAGCAGCACGCCCTCGAAGACGGGCCGCGGCGGCGACCAGGCGGGGCTTTC
>CAIWZS010000258.1 GCA_903917235.1 uncultured Planctomycetaceae bacterium
CCCGGCGATGTCGGCGTAGATCGGGCGTTCGTCGACCTTCCAGTCGAGTGCGGCCATCCTGAGTGCCGCTCCGCTCGACAGCGCACGCTCCACCCTCTGCCCGAGGCGATGCCAGACCGGTGTGCTGCCGGCGGCGAAGAACTCCTCCGTGCCGTCCTCGCGGACGGTGATCTCATGGCTCATGTCGAGCCTCCTTTCCTTTAGCCCGCAACCCGCATGGACGCACCGCAGCACCGGACCATCCGGCGGCTTCGACGGTGGCCATGCAGGCTGCGGAAAGTCTCGAAACTCAAATGCTGGAAACTGTGCTGCCTCGAACTCAGGCAGCAGGACGATCCGCGTCGGTCATCCGCTTCGGCCTCGGCAGCGAGGCATCACGGTGAACGATGGCGGGGTACGGCGCCGACTGCTTGCGCCGACCCTTGCGCTCGTCGCTCCGGTCAGTGGGCGGGATCGCAGACAGGTCGATGAACTCGCTGCAGTCGTCGTTCGGTGGAATGTCACGCACCTCGTCGAGCAGCACCTTCGTCGTGAGCACGCCGTAGAGCTTGCGGTCAGTGAGGTGATCCGTGCCGGCGAGGTAGACCCCGAGCGCTGCGAGGCCGTCGATGAGGATTCCGAGGGCAGCGGGGAGATCCTCGTCGCCGAGGGCATCCGCTGCAGGCGGGTGGATCCCGATCTCCGCCAGCTGCTTCAGGTTCGTGGACTTCGGTGCGTGCTTCGAGTCCCACTCGATTGCGGCGATGAACCGTTCGAGGGGCTTGCCTTCGGCCTTGGCTGCCCCGATGAGGCCGTCGATGCCGGCCTTGCGCTCGGCACGCTTGCGGTCGAAGAATGCCTCACGGTCGATCGTGGTGGGGCTGACGGTGTTCTGGGTGGATGGATGTTCGAGCGTCATGTGCATGCGCTTTCCTTTCTTGGTTGAAGTTGCGAAAGCGCCCCTCCACGACACCACCACGCCCCCCGAGGCACATGCCCCGAGGTGAGAAGCGGGGTGCATGCCGGGAGGGGCGCAGGATGAACAAACGATGCAGGACTAGCGGGCGAGGGCTAGCGGGCGAGGGCTCTGGCGAGGATGCCCGCCAGGACCTCGATCAGGCGGAACAGCGTCGCCATGAATGCCCGCACGGCGATGCCGAACAGGGCGAGTGCCCGTGCAAGGTCAGGATTCATCGGATGCTCCTGCGTGCTTGATGGCTGCAGGGCACTTCGATGCGTACGGACAGGTCTTGCATGGCCAGCCCGGTCTCGTGGGATAAACAGACTTTCGGATGCCGTCCCACACGGCTCCGATCTGGTCGATGCATGCCTGCACGGATTCCTGCCGCATCTCGACAGGGTGCAGGGTCACGACGGGTTTCACCGCCTTGGTGACGGTCACGAACTCGAGCCCCGTGATCTTCCGCCAGCCATCGAGCTGATCGTTCAGGATGGTGGCGTAGAGGCGAAGCTGAGGTGCGCCTTCCTCGACCTTGTCCGGGTTCCACTTCGACCGTGCGGTCTTGTAGTCGCGGAGGACGAGGCCATCCTTGGTCAGGCGCACGAAGTCGACCTTGCCCTCGATGGGTGGAATCTGCGGATCGATGATTCCCGATGCCCGGTCCTCGATGCAGACCGGCTGTCCCTCGGGCTTCGATTCCGGTGCAGCAAGGAACGCATCCACCATGCGCTGCCCGAGCGCATGCAGACTTTCCGCACTTTCGCCCTTCGAGTAGCGCACGGGCAGGAGCGAGGAGTTCAGGAGGTTGGACACCTTGCCTGCGAGATCCTCGGATGAGGGCACAGGCAGCCCCTCCATGTCATGCTCATGGACCTTGGCGAAGGCCTCGTGCATCGCCGAGCCGAACAGCAGGCTCGACGGGACGAAGTCGGGGTCGGCATGCTCGACGTACCTGAATGCGAATGCACGGGGGCACTGCTGGTACGACGAAACCTGGGTCCACGACAGGTACGGCCTGCCGGTGATGGACTGCGCCTCGGCTGCGGGGGAACCACTCGGTGCGAGTCCGTTGGGGTGCTGGGAGATGCTCGAAATCACGCCCATCTCCGCTGCGGATTCGCCTGCCCTTGCCGCTCCTTGAGGATGTCGATGAGCTGCGACGCCTGGCGGACATCGAGCTGATCAAGCGACTCCACCCCGAACTCCTCATGGGCTTCATGCTCGAGATCCAGCCTCGACCGCTTGCAGATGGCACGGAGAG
>CAIWZS010000259.1 GCA_903917235.1 uncultured Planctomycetaceae bacterium
GATCGACTCGCGCATCCCCGTCATGCTCCGGCTCTGCGCGCCCATCTGGCAGATGCGGCCGAGCTTCCGGGCCCACTTCGTCATCTCCCGTCCCTCGTCGACGGTGAAGCTGCACGGCTTCTCGACGTAGACGTCCTTGCCGGCCTGCATCGCCCAGATGGACATCAGGGCATGCCAGTGGTTCGGGGTCGCGATCGACACCGCGTCGACGGTCGGATCGTCGAGCAGCTTGCGGAAGTCCTGCACGGCGGTGGGCAGGCGACGATCCTTGAAACGGCTGCGCCGCTTGTCGATCGCGGCCGGATCGACGTCGCACACGCTCACGATCTCGGCGTTCGGATCGGAAAGCCACGCCGACAGGTGCGAGTCGCCGCGGCCGTTGAGACCGACGACCGCGACCCGCAGCCGCTCGTTCGGACCGAGGTTCTTCGCCGGCCCAGCCTCCTGGCCGACCGCGAGTGAGGGCGTGGCGGCCAGGGCGGTGCCGGCGAGGGCCAGCGCGTGCTCGACAAAATCGCGGCGGGTCACGTTCATCACGAGGGCCTCCGGAGGCGGTTCCCGGGGCGCGACCGCCCCGCGGGCACCAGTATGCGCGACCGATCGCCGACAAGCACCACCCCGAGCGCGGCCGCCGCCGTCATGCCCGCGGCCGCAGACCATCGACGAGCAGGCGCTCGACCACCCGGCCACCGGACAGTCGCATCGGTCGGCCCGCGGGGGTCGCGATCTCTCGG
Source organism: uncultured Planctomycetaceae bacterium (assembly GCA_903917235.1). GTDB lineage: Bacteria > Planctomycetota > Planctomycetia > Pirellulales > UBA1268 > QWPN01. The sequence continues at coordinate 735 of CAIWZS010000259.1, forward strand.
GCGAAGTCGATCCCGAGGGCGGCGAGCACCGTCGCCGTCAGGTCGGCGACATCGACCGGATCGCTCGGCACTCTCGCGCGCCCATCCGGATCGGTCGCACCCACGACGCATCCGCGTGCGATGCCGCCACCCGCGAGCAGCGCCGAGAACCCGTGCGGCCAATGGTCGCGCCCCTCGAGCGGGTTGATGCTCGGCGTACGGCCGAACTCGCCGGTCACGAGGATGACCGTCGAGTCGAGCAGATCACGCCGATCGAGGTCGATCACGAGTGCGGCGAGTGCGGGATCGAGCGTCCCGGCCAGCGCCGCATGCCCCGCGAAATTGTCCGCGTGCGTGTCGAACCCGGCGAGCGTCACCTCCACCGATCGCACGCCCGCCTCCACGAGCCGCCTGGCGACGAGGCAGCCCCGGCCGAATGGCGTGTCACCGTAGGCATCGCGCACGGCGCGCGGCTCGGCGTCGGCATCGAACGCCGCGAGCTGAGGCGAATCCATGAGCGCGATCGCCTCGCCGCGCACGTGGTCGTGGAGCGTGCGGCGCACGGCCGCCGCCCGGCCGGTCTCGAACGCACGGCTCACGGCCTCGACCGCGGCGAGCCGACGTCCCTGCCGGCCCGGGTCGACCGGCGGCACGAGATTGCGTCCCTTGCCCCCCGGCACCGGCACGTGATACGGGTCGAGCGTCGCGCCGAGATAGCCCCCGCGCGACCGGAAGCCGCCGGTGCCGAGCGCGACGCAGGCCGGCAGATCGATGCCGGCCTGCGGCAGTTCGTGCGCGACGACCGCGCCGAGCGACGGGTGCGTGAGCACCGGATCGGGCCGGTAGCCCGTCTTCATCGCGTGCGTGCCGCGCTCGTGGTCCCCCTCCTTCGAGACGAGGGACCTCACGATCGACAAGCGGTCGAGCACCGCGGCGAGCTGCGGATAGTCGGCGCCGATCTGCACGCCGTCGAGCGCCGTGTCGATCGCCCGGGTGGGGCCCCCGATGGCCGTGCCCGGATGGGGATCGAACGTCTCGAGCTGGCTCGGTCCACCGGCGAGCCACACGGTCACGAGCGACCCGGGCCGCTCGACGCCGCGCCGCGCCGCCGCGCGGGCCGGCAGTGCCGGCAGCGCGAGCGAGAGCCCGAGTCCCGCCACGTGCACGCACCAGCGTCGTCGCGACGGATCGACCGCGTCACCGAAGCCTGTCGAAGCCATGTTCGTCCGTCCCTCCTCGTCGCTGGAGTGTTCGTGTCGCGTCACCGACGCGCATGCAACCGATCCAGGCGGATCCGCGCGGTCCCTCGCCGCTCAATGATTCCACGCAAACTCCGCGGCATTGAAGAGCGCCCAGCACACGTCCTCGACGCCGCGGCCGCGCGTCGACGCCGAGGCGATGGCCGTTCGCATGATCGACAGCTCCTCGGGAGTGGGTCGCCTGGTGAGCATGGTCAGGTAGACCACCTCCACCGCCGCGTCGTCGGCGGCGGCCATGCCCGCGATCCGGCCGGCGGCCGTGAGGGCATTGGCCTCCACCAGTTCGCGCGTGAGGCGGCCGTTCATGCGCAGGAGCGACTGCGGAACGGTCGAGACCGAGTCCGCCGGAGCGCCGTCGGCCGGCCGGCCGTGGTCGCGCACGAAGTCGAGCGTGCGGAAAAACCGCACGGTCCGCGTGACCAGCGGCGCCCCGCCGTCGATCGTGTGCAGGCTGGTCGTCTGGCTCATCGCCGTGATCAGATCCTCGGGATCGAGCGGCGACAGCGGAAACGCGGCCCACGCCTCGGCGACACGCGCGGCCGTGGCGTCGTCGTCGAGGAGCGGATGGACCGACGCCAGGCGGAAGATCCGCGTGGAGGCGAGCGCCGCGAGCATGCGCCGCAGGTCGCGACCATGATCCATGAGGTCCACCGCGAGCACGTCCACCGGATCGGAGCCATCCGGCGACGGCGGCGGATCGGGCAGGTCGTCCACCGGGTCGTGCCAGGGCCGGCCGAAGACGATCTGCCAGAGCCGGTTGGCGATCGCCCGATCGAAGCGGCGGTTGTCGGGATGCACGAGCCAGCCGGCCAGCCGCTCCCGATGCGTGCCCGCGGCGGGCACCCATGCCTCGCCGAACGGCACGCGCGGCGGCACGTTCCGGGCCGTCATGCCGGTCGCGGCGGGCATCGGTATCGCCGCAGCCATCGCCTCGACGCGATGCACGCGGCGCGGATCGTCCTCGAGGCCGAGCAGCGTGATCCGCGCCTGGCCGAAGTGGGCCGCGAGGCCCTCGAACTGGCGCTGCGTCACCGGCGAGAACGGGTGATCGTGGCACTGCGCGCAGTCGATCCGCTGACCCAGCATGCAGCGGGCCACGCGGCCGGCGAGCTTCTCGGCGTCGAGCGAGCCGTTCGCCTGCGCCTGGGTCACGAAGTTCACCGCGGGCGTGTCGGTCCACAGCCCCCGAGCGGACACCATCTCCGACACGATCTGGTCCACGGGGCGGTTGGCATGGATCGCATCGGCAAGCCACGCGGTGAAGCGATCGCGACGGAAGACGAGAAACGGCCCCTGGTCGTCTCCCGCGAACACCCGCGCGAGCCGCCGCGCGAGATACTCGGCGCTCCGCCGCTCGCTGAGGAGTCCGCCGATCCAGCGATCGAGCCGATCGGGCGCACCGTCCGCTTCGAAGCGACGGATTTCCTCGAGCGACGGGATCGTGCCCGCGAGCGCGAGCCATGCCCGCCGCAGAACGGCGAGGTCGGCGGCGGGGTCCGCCGGCTCGACGCCCGCCTCCGTCCACCGCGCGGCGACGGCGGCGTCGAGCGCCGCCACCAGGCCCGGGCGGTCATCCGACCCGACGGCGCCCGGCGGGGGCGTCGAGGGCGACTGCACGATTGCGATGAGCACGACGACGAGGGCCGTGACCACGAGCGCCGGCAGCAGGCGGCGGCCGATCGTTCGATGCGCGTGCATGACGCCGGCTCCCGCGGATTCAGAGGCCGCTCGAGGCGACGACGGGCGCGACCTCCACCCGCCCGCCATCACTATATCCGGACGATCATGCCGGTGCCGTATCCTCACGCGCATGGCCGCGATCTCCCCACCCGCCGCCGCGGTGACGCCCGAGGATGCCTGGCGATCGTGGGATTCGTTCCCCTCCTGCCCGTCGCCCCTGCGGCATCCGCTCCGTGCGGTTGGGTGGATCGTCTCACTGGGTGCCGGCCTCGTGAGCCTCGTGGTGATTCTTTCGGTGCTGGCGGCCGTGCCGATCGTGAATCTCGTCGTGCTCGGCTACATGCTCGAGGGAGAGGGACGCGTCGTGCGTTCGGGAAGACTGCGCGACGGCGTCCCCCTGGCCGGGATGCTGCCGCGACTCGGGGCGATCGGCTTCGGCACATGGGCATGGCTCCTCGTCGTGCAGCTGGTCGCCGGCGCGGCGGCCGACGCGGCGCTCGTCGATCCGGGCGGTCCGGCGGCCACGGCCTGGCGGCGGGCGACGCTGATCACGGCGGTGGGTGTCGGCATCCACCTGCTGCTGGCGTGGCAGGCGGGCGGAAGCCTCATGGCGTTCGTGCGTCCGCTCCGCAACGCGCGGCGCTTCGCCCGCGCGCTTCGGGCCGGCACCGCGTGGTCCGACGCCGCGGATCGTCTCGGCGCCGCGCTCGCGCTCGTGCGGCCGCGGCACCTGTTCTCGCTCGGCCTCCGCGGCTTCATCGGCGCCGCGCTCTGGCTCGTGCCCCCCACGCTCCTCTTCTCGGCGTTCCGCAACACGCAGCGGCCGGCCGCGCTCCTGGTGACGCTCGCCGGCGGGGCCCTCCTCGGCCTCGCGCTCGTCTGCGTGCCGTTCCTGCAGGCCCGCTTCGCCGCCGAGGGCCGACTGGCGGCGTTTCGCGACATCGGCTTCGTGGGCCGGCTCTTCCGTCGCGCGCCGGTCGCGGTCGTGGCCGCCGTCGTCGTGCTCCACGCGCTCTCGCTGCCGCTCCATCTCGCGAAGGTGATCATGCCGCCCCGCGACGCGCTGTGGCTGATCACCCCGCTCTTCGTGGTCACGATTTTTCCGGCACGCATCGCCGTCGGCTGGGCCACCGGTTTCGCCCTGCGACGTGCACGGGACCGCTGGCGGATCCTGCGGTGGGTCACGGCGGCCGTGCTCGTGCCGGCCGTGGCCCTGCTCCTCGTGCTGCTCTTCATCACACCCGCGATCGACGCGCTCGGCCGCCGGGTGCTCTTCGATCACCACGCGATCCTGCTGCCGACGCCCTTCTGACGCGAGCGGCACGACGGACGGCGAGCGCCGGTCATGCCGCGGCCGGGCGACGGTAGAGGTAGGGATTCATCGCGGGGTCGTTGTACATCTTCATCTGCCGGAACACGCGGAGCGGCCGCTCGGCGGCGTAGATCTCGACGAGCAGCCGATCGAGGGCGGCTACGAGATGGTCCCGCTGCATGTCGAGGATGACGAGCCGGTCCGCGGCCTTCTTGCGGTGCTCGGCGGTGGCGTCGCGACGATCGACCTGCTCCCGCATGTGGTAGCGGCGCAGCTCGAGGATCGACAGCCGATCGATCGCCGCACCGGGGGTCTCGGTGGCCGCGGGCGCGCGGGCCGGTGCGACGATGCCGCGCTCGGCGAGGTCGGCCACGAGCCAGTCGTCCACCTGCTCGATCGCGTCGTTGCGCGCCTGGTTGTAGCGGTCGATCGCGCGCTTCACCGCGGCGATCCGCTCGTCGGTCACGTCGGGCGAGCGGGCGATGTCCTCCTCGTGCCAGAGGAGAAAGTTGAAGCGGTGCAGGTCGCAGACGCGGCCCATGAGATCGGTCTCGGTGTGCGCCGGCTCGATCTCGTGCCAGCGGGCGACGAGGTCGGCGAGGCGGGAGTCGATCGCGGTTCCGGGCGGATGGGGCAGGGGCATCGGCAGGACTCCTGGGGAGATCGCACGGGCCGCGTCAGGCCGCGCGGCGAAACACGAGGCACAGGTTCGAACCACCGAACCCGAACGAGTTGCTCGCCGCGACATCCACGCGGCGCGGACGCGCCACGTGGGCCACGTGGTCGAGCCGGCACTGTTCGTCCGGATGATCGAGATTCACCGTGGGCGGGAGCGCCTGTCGCTCGAGGGCCACGAGACAGGCCACCGCCTCGAACGCGGCGGCACCGCTCACGAGGTGGCCGGTCATGCCCTTCGTGGAGCTCACGGGC
>CAIWZS010000260.1 GCA_903917235.1 uncultured Planctomycetaceae bacterium
AGCAGGCCGTCGAAGCCGGCGAGCAGCCGCTCGGCCCCCTCCCGCTCGATGTCCTCGCTCTTGATCGGCTGCACGCGGACCTGCGTCCGGCAGGCGATCCCGCCGTGGTCGAGGGCCTCGTAGATGCTCTTGTAGGCGTCGCGATGCTCGGCGTACTTGCCCACCAGGGCGATCGAGACCTCGTGCTCGGGGTTCCGCAGGCGGTGGAGGATTTCGTGCCACTCGTCGAGTGCGGCGGGCGGGGCCTGAAGGCCGAACCGGCGGAGGATGATCTCGTCGATGCGGTTCGACTGCAGCGACAGCGGCACCTCGTAGATCGAGAAGTCCTTGTCGCGTTCCTCGATCACCGCGTCGAGCGGCACGTTGCAGAAGAGCGCGATCTTCTCCCGGTCCGCCACGTCGAGCGCCCGCTCGGTGCGGCAGACGAGGATGTCGGGCTGGATGCCGATCTGTCGGAGGATGCCGACGGAGTGCTGCGTGGGCTTCGTCTTGAGCTCGCCGGCCGCCTTGAGATACGGCACGAGCGTCAGGTGGATGAACATGCAGTTCTCGCGCCCGACCTCGAGTGGAATCTGCCGGATCGCCTCGAGGAACGGCAGGCTCTCGATGTCGCCGACCGTGCCGCCGATCTCCGTGATCACCACGTCGGTCCCGGGGCCGGCGAGCCGCCGCACCACCTCCTTGATCTCGTTGGTGACGTGCGGAATCACCTGCACCGTCTTGCCGAGGAACTCGCCGCGACGCTCCTTGTTGATCACCGACAGGTAGATCTGTCCGGTGGTGTAGTTGCTCTCGCGGGTCAGCGGCGTGGAGGTGAACCGCTCGTAGTGACCCAGGTCGAGGTCGGTCTCGCTCCCGTCGTCGAGCACATACACCTCGCCGTGCTGATACGGGCTCATCGTGCCCGGATCGACGTTGATGTAGGGATCGAGTTTCTGGAGGCGCACCCGCAGTCCGCGGGCCTCGAGGAGCATGCCGATCGAGGCGCTCGTCAGGCCCTTGCCGAGCGAGCTGACGACGCCGCCGGTCACGAAGACGTGCTTCGTGGGGACACTGCTGGTCACGGTGCGAGCTCCTTCCCGTCCGCGGGTGCCGTCGCGAACCGCTCCGCGAGCGGCCGGCGCCGCGCTGCCCGGCCGGCGGCGATTGAACCAGCGGCGCTCCGGCCGGTCAAACCCCTCCCGCGCATCCCATGGGCGCGGCGGCACCGTGACCGGCGGCAGGCGGCGGGGCGGCCCGTGGGGTAGAGTTGAGACATGAATCCGACCATCGCCCGGCCGCCGGCCAGCCAGCATCCCTCCACCTCAAACCTGCGGATCCGGAGCCTCGAGCCGCTCGTCCCGCCGGCGCGGCTCTGCGCGGTGCTGCCGCTCGATGACGCGGCGGCGCAGACCATCGTGGCGGGGCGTCGCGCCGTCGAGCGGGTGCTCGACGGATCGGATCGACGGGTGATGGCGATCGTCGGCCCCTGCTCCATCCACGACCCCGCCGCGGCGCGGGACTACGCCGCCCGCCTCGGCCGGGTCGCGGAGCGGGTGCAGGACCGGCTGCTGGTCGTCATGCGGGTCTACTTCGAGAAGCCGCGCACCACCGTCGGCTGGAAGGGGCTCATCAACGACCCGCATCTCGACGGCACGTTCGACGTCGCGACCGGGCTGCGGCTCGCGCGCGGACTGCTCATCGAGCTCGCCCGCGCGGGCCTGCCGACCGCCACGGAGTTTCTCGAGCCGATCACGCCGCAGTACATCGCCGACACGGTGGTGCTCGGGGCGATCGGCGCACGGACGACCGAGAGCCCGACCCATCGGCAGATGGCCAGCGGACTCTCGATGCCCGTGGGCTTCAAGAACGCGACCGACGGCTCACTCCAGGTGGCGATCGACGCCATGCAGGCGGCGCGGGCGGAGCACAGCTTCCTGGGAATCGACAACGACGGCGGCACGTGCGTCGTCTCCACGACGGGCAATCCGTGGGGCGTGCTGATGCTGCGGGGCGGCCGTGGCGGTTCGAACTACGCGCCGGACGTGATGCAGGAGGCCCGCTCTCGGCTGGAGGCGGCGGGCCTGCCTCCGCGGTTGATCGTCGACTGCAGCCATGCCAACTCCGGCAAGGACCATCGGCGCCAGGCGGTCGTGTGGCGTGACGTGCTCGCCCAGCGTGCCGCCGGCGACACGACGATCGTCGGTCTCATGCTCGAGAGCAACATCGTGGCGGGCAGCCAGCCGGCCGGCCCGCGCGACACGCTCACCTACGGCGTGTCGATCACCGACGGCTGCATCGGGTGGGAGGAGACCGAGCAGCTGCTCGTCGAGGCGCACACGACCCTCGGTTGAGATTCGTCCCGGCGGCGTGGCACATCGCCCGGTGCGGTCGAAGATTCAAAGGCGGCTGCCCGCGACCCCCGACCGGCTCCGCCGTCTGCCGTGGCGCACGCCTCCAGGCGTGCGGATGGACGTCGTCGAAGTGCCGATGCCGCTCCCACTTTCCGCTTTCCGCGTCACGCCGTACCCTCCCGCCATGCGTTCCGCTGTCATCGTCATCCCGGCCCGGCTCTCGAGCACGCGTCTCCCGCGCAAGATGCTCCTCTCCGAAACGGGGATGACGCTCGTCGAACACACCTGGCGGGCGGCGTCGGCGTCGCGGCGGGCCGCGACGGTCGTGGTCGTGACGGATGCCGAGGAGATCGCGGCCGCCGTCAGGGGATTCGGCGGGCGGGTCGAGATGACCTCGCCTGAGGCGCCGAGCGGGACGGCACGGATCGTCGAGGCGCTGCCGCGGCTGCCGCCGGCCGACGTCGTCGTGAACGTCCAGGGGGACGAGCCCGAACTCGCGGCGACGGCGATCGACACGGCGATCAGCCTGCTCGATCGTTGTCCCGGCGCGGGGATCGCCACGCTCGTGACGCCACTGCGTTCCACCGGTGCACTCCTCGAGCCGTCGGTCGTGAAGGCCGTGCTCACGCCCTGGCGCGAGGGAGCCGACGCCGCGCCGGGAAGGGACTCGGGGCCGAGGTCGCCGGATCCATCGGCCCTCACGGCCGCGTGGCGTGCGCTCTACTTCAGTCGTGCCCCGGTCCCCGCTGCCCGCGACTTCCAGCCCGCGCTCCTCGCGGCCGACCCGCCGCTCTACTGGCAGCACGTCGGACTCTACGCCTACCGGCGCGGCGTGCTCGAGACCTGGGAATCACTGCCGACGTCGCGGCTTGCCGCCCTGGAGAGCCTCGAGCAGCTGCGGGCCGTGGAGGCGGGAATCGCCATCGCCGCAGCCGCGATCGATCACGCCGCGCGTGGCATCGACACGCCCGCCGACTATGCCGCCTTCGTCACACGGTGGAACGCCGGCCGGACGTAGAACGCCACCGCGCTACGAAGTCGATGCGGCACCCTTGGGCGACGAGGCGAGGGGGGTCGGCGAACGCTTCCCGAGCGAGCGGCCGCCGCGACCGGAGCGGGGAGACTTGTGCCGCCCCTCGAGCCCTTGCTCCACCCGACTCGGATCCGCTCCACGCCGCTGTCAGTTGCGCGCGACCGGAACGATGAGGACGCTCGAGTGCGCGCTCGTGAGGAGCGCCTCGGACGTGCTTCCGACGAGCCACCGCGTGACGGCGTCGGAGGGCGTGCGTCCGACGACGATGAGGTCGATGCCGTCGACCCGCGAGCGCTCGAGGATTTTGTCGCCGGGATTGCCCTGCTCGACGAACGGCGGTCGGCGGCGGAAGACGGCGGGAAGGTCGGCTTCGAAGGCGGCGAGGCGTCGGCGCAGGTCCTCCACCTCCTCATCATGCTCGTGCTTCCACGCGTCCGCGATCGCGGCGGTGTCGGGGTCGCGCGCCCGCTGCTCGAGCCAGGGGGGCAGCGGCCCCGCCAGCAGCGATTCCGCCACGCCGATGACACGTCCGTCGGTGTCATCGGGCCAGTGCAGCCGACCGAGCAGGGTCGCGATGCTTGACGCACTCGCCGGCCGGTGCCCGACGAGGACCCGCAGGGGGCGCTCCGTGGGAGGCGGCATGCGGGCCACGAGCACGGGGAGCGTGGTCCCGTGCACCACCGCGCGCGACACGCTCCCGAGCAGGAATCCCTCGATCGCGCCATGGCCGCGCGCACCGACCACCACGAGGTCCGCGTGCCCTTCGGCGGCCGCGTCGAGCAGTCCGACGGCCGGCGCCTTGGGCGTGGTCATGAGCCGCGGCGGACGCGGCATGGTCTCGGGCAGTCGGGAGGCGGCCTCCGCCCGCAGCGCCTTGGCGACGCCATCGACGAGTCCGCGCTGCGCCGCCGGCAGTCGCCGCTCCATCTCGACCGGCGAGAAATAGAAGTCGACCTCGTCGACGCGCGGATCGACGAGTCGGCCGACGAGCCGGACCGCGTCGAGCGACCTGGATGAGCCATCGAGCCCGATCAGGATCTTCATCATCCACCTCCACGGTCCCGGCATCGCCGTCGACGCGCGCCGGCCCGAGCAGTGTAGCGGCGCGTGCGTGGACGCGTGTGTGCCGTCGACGATCGACGGTCGATTGACGCGGACCGCGGCGGACCCGACGTCCGGCCGCGCCGATCCCGAGGAACCCGCTCACGCCAGCCAGACCTTGGCCGGTTCGCCCGGAACCTCACGGGCCAGGCGTGGCACCGCGTATCCGGGCAGCGATTCGCGCAGCGCCTCCACGATCTCCCTCGCGCGCGCCTCGCCCACCTCGAAGTGCGCCGATCCTGTCACCCGGTCGAGCAGGTGCAGGTAGTACGGCACGACGCTCATTTCGACGAGCCGCTCGGCGAGCGCCGTCTGCGCGGCGATCGAGTCGTTCACCCCGGCGAGGAGGACGGCCTGGTTGAGCACCAGCGCCGGCGTTTCCGCGAGCCGGCGCACCGCCAGGGCGACGTCGTCATCGAGCTCCCGCGCATGGTTGGCGTGGATGACGACGACGCGCGTGAGCCGGCTCGCGGCGAGGAGGGTCGTCAGCCCCGGCGTGACGCGCGACGGGAGCACGACCGGCAGCCGCGTGTGGATGCGCAGGCGCCGCACGTGCGGGATCGCATCGAGGCGTCGCACGACGGCGCCGAGCCGTGCGTCATCCACGAGGAGCGGGTCTCCTCCCGAGAGGATCACCTCGGCGATCGAGTCGTCCCCGGCGACCGCCGCGAGCGCGGCCTCGACGCCCGCCGTCGTGGCGCCGTGCTCGACGTAGGGAAAGGCTCGGCGAAAGCAGTACCGGCAGTGGACGGCACACGCGCCGCCGAGGAGCACGAGCGCGCGGCCCGCGTACTTCCGCACGAGCCCGGGAGCGGGGAGCGTGCCCTGCTCGCCGACCGGATCAGCCGTGAATCCCGCGACGTCGTGTCGCTCCGCGGCGACGGGCAGCACCTGCACGAGGAGCGGATCGTGAGGATCGCCGTGTCGCATCCGGGCCGCGAAGCCGCGCGGCACGAGGAGCGGGAAGTCGGCCGCCGCAGGCCGTGCCGCGGCGGCGAGCGACCGGTCGAGCCCGAGCTCGCGACACAGTTCCTCCGGGTCGCGGATCGCGTCGGCGAGTTCCCGCCGCCACCGATCCTCCGACGGGGCCGCCGCGTCGGAGATCGCGTGCCCGCGATTCTGGGGACGGACGAGGGCGTCGGTCGGCACGTGCATGGCGCCCACGGGGAGGCAAGAGCGGAGACGGCGCGGCAGCCACGGACGTTGACAGGCTTCCCCCGTGCGGCGACGCTTGGCGGTTCGTCGTGGCTCCGGGGCGCCGTCGCAGCATACGGGGCCGGCACGCCGAAACCAACGCATTCTCCCCCACCCATTCTCCCCCAGGAGTGTCCCCCAGCCGTGCCTGCCTACAACACGAGCGAATTCAAGAAGGGGCTCAAGGTCCAGATCGACGGTGACCCCTACATCATGATCGAGTGCAACTTCGTGAAGCCGGGGAAGGGACAGGCCCTCTACAAGTGCAAGCTGCGGAACCTGCTGCGGAACACGGTGCTCGACCGCACGTACAAGAGCGGTGATTCGCTCGACGCGGCCGACATCTCCACGATCGACGCGCAGTTCCTCTACAAGCAGGGCGAGCAGTTCGTCTTCATGGACAACGCCAACTACGAGCAGTACGAGCTGTCGGCCGAGCAGGTGGACGACGCCTGGAAGTGGATCAAGGAGGGCACCGTCTGCTCGATGCTGCTCTACAACGGGAATCCCATCTCGATGGAGCCGCCCAACCACATGGTGCTGAAGATCGAATACGCCGAGCCCGCCGTGCGGGGCAACACGGCCACGAACCTCACGAAGCCGGTCAAGCTGGAAACCGGCGCCGAGGTGATCGTGCCCGCGTTCATCGAGCAGGGCGACATGATCAAGGTCGACACCCGCACCGGCGAGTATCTCGAGCGGGTGAAGGCCTGACCTCCGGCGGCGCGTGGTCGCACGACGCCCCGCGTCTGCAGCTCAGAGAGGCTTGCGGCCCGTCTGGGCGATGCGCCGCTCGAAGGCGCCGATGTACTCGCTGAGCCGCGCCCGTTTTTCGGGTGTCGTGCGGTCGAGCACCCACTTCGTGAATCGCTGCTCGCGGGTCTGGCCCGAGCCGGAGGACGGTCCGCCGTCCGGTCCGCGCGGGCCCTTGTCCCCGCCAGGCCTCCCGTCGGGACCGCCGCCTGTCTTCCCCTGCGCCTCGAACGCGCGCTTGAGGAAGTCCATCTGGGCGAGTTCGCCGTCGATGAACCTGGTGCGGTCCTCCGACGTCCGGAGGGCGAAGTACGCATTCATGCGGTCGTCGAGATGGTCCATCATGACACCCATTGCGAGCGGCATGACGCGCGGCCGCAGATCCTGCGGCAGTTCGTTCACCTTCATGCCGACCGTGACGATCCCGGAAACCCGTTCGATCGCGGTCATGAACGTGGCGGGCCCGGTCCGTCGCCGTTCCTTTTCGAGCAGGTCGCGCATCAGGTCGCCGATCGCGACGACGCGGGGATCCTCGGGCCGGCGGAACCAGCCCGCGTACCAGGCGACGGTGCCGAGGCATGCGATGACGAGGATGACCGCGGTGGCGCCGAAGGCGACACCCCGCCTCGACACGGGTGCGGTCGAATCGCGGTTCGCGGGCGCACTTCGGGATGTGGACATGACGACGGTCCCCCCCGACTCCGGTGCGGTCACGAAGACGCGTGAAACCCGCGGGCGAACACGCTCGCAGCGGATGCGCGTGGCACGTCGGATTGTCGTTCACCGGCGCGCGGGTGGCAATCGGGCAGGGTGTGCCGCGGTGGGACCGTGCCGAACGGGTTTGTGGCGGTGAGCGGCGTGTGCTACACTCCAGGTGTCTGGAATCGATGATGGCTGGCGTGGACCTGACATGGTCCGACGCTTCGCCGCGATCGCATCTCTCATGCGCCGCACCTTGTCGAAGGCCTGAAACGCTCGTCCGTTTCGCCCTTCGGGGTTCGTTTTGCTTGGCAGGCCGTGATCCATCGCCGGGATCGCAGCGCCACCGTGGCCAAGCATCCGCCTCTCCGGGCACCTTTCTCCCAGGAACGACTCTTGTCTCACCACGTCACCGCGCCCCGATCCCTCGCCGATTCCCCTACCGGCCCGCAGCCGGACACCGGGGCCTTCGCGGCCCTCGGCCTCTCCCCACCGCTCCTGCACGCCCTCGCCGACGAGGGGTACGCGGAGCCGACACCGATCCAAACGCGCGCCATTCCGCATGTGCTCGCCGGACGCGACCTGTTCGGCTGCGCCCAGACCGGCACGGGCAAGACGGCGGCCTTCGCGCTGCCGATCATCGAGCAGATGCTCGCGACGCCCGGTCCCCGCGAGGCACACCGCTGCCGGGCGCTCGTGCTCGCGCCGACGCGGGAACTCGCCGCCCAGATTCACGCGAGCTTTCGTGCCTATGGTCGCCATGCCGGTCTCACGGCGGCGGTGATCCACGGCGGCGTGAGCCAGCGGCCGCAGGAAGGGGCGATGCGGAGGGGTGTCGACGTCCTCGTCGCCACGCCGGGTCGCCTGCTCGACCTCGTGGGACAGCGGTTCGTCGATCTTCGCGCCGTCCGGTGGCTCGTGCTCGACGAGGCCGACCGGATGCTCGACATGGGCTTCATCCACGACATGCGGCGGATCGTCGCGCTCGTGCCGGCCGACCGGCAGACGCTCCTCTTCTCGGCGACGCTGCCTCGCGAGGTGCGTGAACTCGCCGGCACGATGCTGCGTGATCCGCTGGAGGTGCAGGCCGCGCCGCAGGCGACTCCCGCCGAGACGGTGAGCCAGTCGGTGCACTTCGTGCCGAAACGGGACAAGAAGTCGCTGCTCGTCACGCTGCTCCACGAGCGGCCGATGGAGCGGGTGATCGTCTTCACGCGCACGAAGCACGGCGCCGACAAGCTCCATCGCGACCTCGCGAAGGCGGGCATCCCCGCGGCGGCGATCCACGGCAACAAGTCGCAGGGTCAGCGGGAGCGGGCGCTCGCCGCCTTCAAGTCTCCGCGACCACCGGTGCTCATCGCCACCGACATCGCCGCCCGGGGCCTCGACGTGGACGACGTGTCGCACGTGATCAATTACGAACTGCCCCACGAGCCGGAGACCTACGTGCATCGCATCGGTCGCACCGGCAGGGCGGGGCAGAGTGGCGAGGCGCTGGCGTTCTGTGATCCGGAGGAGCGGGACCGGCTCGACGCCATCGAGCACCTGCTCCGCCGATCGATTCCCCGCTGCAACGAGCCCCCGGCGGAGGCAGCCGACCGGAGACGCGAGACCCGTTCGGGCGGCCGCGAGCGGGGCGGTGCGGCTCGCGCCCCTCGGGGGCATGCCGATGGCGGCCGGCGACGCGGACGTGGGGCGGGGCGAAGGCGGGATGGTGGACAGCCCGCGGTCGTGACGGCGGCAGCGCGTGCGGAACCCGCCGCGCAGGCGGTTGGACGGCCGGAGCCGCCGCGACCGGACCCGCAGGTGTCGAGCGGCCGGCGCCGGCATCGTCGGGCGCTGTAGGCCCACGACCGTCCGGTCGGGCCGCGGTCAGAAGATCGCGAGGTACTGGGCCTGGATCGCCGTGCCCGTGTAGCCCGCGCGGTAGGGGTAAAGGTAGTTCTGGGCGGGCGAACTGTCGATCCAGAGCCCCTCGAGGGTGAGCCTGCTCTGCCGGGTCTGGTGCAGGTACCAATTGAGGCCGCCCCCGTACTCGGCGCCGGATCCGTATGGTCCGGTCACCGCGCTGGTGCGGGCGTAGATCTCGTGGGATCGCGGCACGAAGCACCAGCCCACGAACAGGTTGCCACCATGGTCGAAGAGGCTCGTGCGCTCGAAAGGCCCGACGCCCCGAAAGTCGTTGAGCAGGCGCCACGAGTACTCGGCGAAGGCGGACCAGCCACGGTACTTCCAGCCGGCGTCGACGGTGGCGAGGTTGTAGTTGAAGCGATCCACGCGGGTGTCCGGGCCGAGGGCTCCCGGTTCGGCCAGCGGCGTGCCGTCCGAGAGTCGCACGACCGTGTTCTCGGGATTCGCGAACGCGAGGCTGTCCGCGATCAGGCGCGCGGGGCTCTTCGCGAAGACACCGCTCGTGCCGATGCGGATGGCGGGCGTCTCATGGTGCTCCATGTCGGAATAGCCGAGTCCGAACGGGCCCAGCGGCTCCCACCACGTGTTGCCCGCCCATGCCATCGCCGTACCCTGGCGGAAGATACCCGCCGCGCCGCCGTCGATGCCGTTGTAGACACCCGCCTGATAGAACAGCTTCCCGTCAAAGAGCGCACCGTTGGACATGAAGCCGGGGCTGTAGCTCGGTCGGATGAAGGTGTTGACCATGCTGCGGTCGACGCCCATCGGCCACATCGACGACATGATCCACTCGCGCGTGCCCGGCACCTGGGTGACGCCGATGCCGACCTTCACGTCCTTCGTCACGGCCCAGCCGACGAAGCCCACCGGGGCCACGGTGACGAGCAGCCCGGCGTTGGTCGAGCCGAAGAGCGCGATGTTGTAGAGCACCTGCGGATGGCCGATCGAGCCCTGCCATTGCAGGTAGACGCGGTTGAGGTTGAACTCGTTCTCGTTGCTCACCGGCAGGACGTTTCCCGCCGAATCGGTCCATTCGGTGACCCCGCGGGCCAGCTGGAGCCAGCGCCCCTGGAGAAAGCCATTCATCGCCAGCACGAAGGGGAAGTCGCTCTCCCCCGGCTTCGTCGCGTGGAGCACGAGTCCCTTCGGCGGGAGGAAGTCGGTGGCGGGGATGTAGCGCGGCCGTGGAATGCCCGCCAGCCTCGCGTCGAGCGCGCGTTCGACCGCTGCGTCGACCTCCGCCTGGAAGCGGGCCGCCAGTTCGGGGTCCTCGAGAAAGGGCGGCGCGACGGCGTCGGGCTCCGCGGCGACCGGTGGCACGTTCCGCGCGGCGACGGGGCCCTCGGCCGTGAGATCGTGCAGCGAAATGTGGGCGTTCGGTCCGTCCTGGGCGACGAGCACGCGCGACAGGGCGATGACGAGCAGGATCGCCTGCCCCGCCCGCCGGCGTCTCGGCTGGCGTTCCGTGCCGGTCGGCGGGCGAGCAATGCGCACGGCGTCCCTCTCGAGACCGGTGCCTGGAGCGCTGGGCGGGTGTGGCGGGCCGGGAGGAAACGCGATCCGCACGAGCGGGTCAAGGGGACCGCGGCGGGTGGCGTCGGCTCCTGCGGGACGCCGGTGGTTTGGGCAGGATGCCGCATCCCGACGCCGCCGGGCACCGGAGTCGGTTGCCGGCGGCGTGCGCATGGCTCAGACTCTCGGCGTCGAACGCGGCCGAGGGTGGCCCGACGCCTGCCCACGGGGATCGTGCCCCGATGCTCGGCCGCGTCATGCGGAGCACAGCCATGCGGCAGGTGAGACTCGCGGTCGTCATGCTCCTGGCGGCGAGGGCGATGGTGGTGGCCGACGGCAACGCGGCCGACACGGTCAGCGCGCCGACTGCCGCCACCGCGCGAGCCACCGATGCGGGGAAGGCAGCCGATCCTCCGGCCGCCTACCCGCGCGTCGATCTCGCGCCGGACCGTGTCGTCGTGCCGGACTGGCCCCGGCATCCCGCCGACTGGAAACCGTCCGCGGTGCCATCGATCGCGATCGACCGCGACGGGATGATCTGGGCCTACACCCGCTCGAACCCGGTCGTGCAGGTCTTCAAGCCGGACGGGGCGTTCGTCGCCGGCTGGCGCGAGGACGACCCCCGCACGGTGCCGCATGCCATCCGCTTCGATCGGGAAGGGCACGTGTGGCTCGTGGACGTCGGCCTGCATGTCGCCAGACGGTTCGACCGCGAGGGCCGCCCGAACCTCGTGCTCGGCGTGCCCGGCGAGCCGGGGACGGACGACAGCCACCTCGACAAGCCCACCGACATCGCCTTCGCGTCGGACGGTGGGATCTTCGTGTCCGACGGCTACGGTAACAACCGCGTCGTGCGATACGACCGCACCGGACGGTTCGTGCGGTCATGGGGCGTGCTCGGCGTGGAGCGCGGCTCCTTCAGCCTGCCGCACTCGATCGCGATCGACTCGCGCGACCGCGTCTACGTGGCCGATCGCAACAACGTCCGCGTGCAGGTCTTCGACCGGGATGGCGAACTGCTCGACGTGTGGTCCAACGTCCTTGTGCCCTGGACGTTCTCGATCCTGCCGGACGACTCGATCTGGGTCTGCGGCTCGGCGCCGATGACCTGGAGCATCCACCCCGACTACCCGACGGCGCCCCTGGGCTGCCCGCCGAAGGACCAGCTCGTCATGCGGTTCGACACGGCCGGGCGGTTGCACGAACTGTGGACGCTCCCGAAGGGTCGCGACGGTGCCGAACGGCCGGGCGACGTCAACTGGATCCACGGCCTCGCCGTCGGACCCGACGGCGCGATCTACGTCGGCGACATCATCGGCAAGCGGCTGCAGAAGTTCGTCCGTCGCTGAGCGGGAGGGCGTTGCGGCGCAGCGTCCCCCGTCAACCGGATCCGGCCGGCCGGGGGTTCTCCGTGATCGAGGCCACCCGCCCGTCACGCAGCCGGACCACCCGCTTCGCCCGCGCGGCGATGTCGGGCTCGTGGGTCACCATCACGATCGTGCGGCCGGCACGGTTGAGCGCGTCGAGGAGGTCCATGATCTCGACGCTCGTGGCCGTGTCGAGATTGCCCGTCGGCTCGTCGGCGAGGAGGACGTGCGGGTTGTTGACGAGCGCGCGGGCGATCGCCACGCGCTGCTGCTGGCCGCCGGAGAGCTGGTTGGGCCGGTGATCGAGCCGTCCCGAGAGGCCCACGACTCTCGCCAGACGCAGGCACAGCTCGCGGCCTCCGGGCAGGGGCGGCCGCCGGTAGGCCAGCGGCACCTCGATGTTCTCGACGACCGTGAGCTGCTGGATGAGGTTGTAGGACTGGAAGACGAACCCGAGGTAGCGTCCGCGCACCCGCGAGAGCGCCTCGTCGTCGAGCCGGGCCACGTCACGGCCGGCGAGGACGTACTGCCCCGACGTGGGGCGGTCGAGGCAGCCGAGCAGGTTGAGCAGCGTGCTCTTGCCCGATCCCGACGACCCCATGATCGCGACGAAGTCACCCTGCCGGAAGTCGATCGAGACGCCGTCGAGCGCCTTCACGGGCTGTCCGCCGAGCTCGTAGACCTTCGACACGTCCCGCACGCTCGCGACGATGTCCGGGGCGGTCGTGCGCGTGCCGTCACTCATGACGCAGGGCCTCGATGGGGTCCATGTTCGCGGCCCGACGGGCGGGGTAGATGCCGAAGACGATGCCGACGCCCACCGAGATCCCGAAGGCGGCCACGATCGACCAGGGGGCGAGCAGCGGCTCGAGCTGGCGGATGGTCGCGGGCAGGCTGGCCCACATGTCGGGCAGGAAGGCGCGGATTCCCTCCCGCACGGCCGCGACGGTCGGCCCGCAGAGAAAGCCGCAGGCCACCCCGAGCAGGCCGCCGGTGCCGGAGAGGACGACGGTCTCCCAGAGGAACTGCCGCACGATCTCCCCCTTCGTCGCGCCCAAGGCGCGGCGGATGCCGATCTCGCGGGTGCGCTCGGTGACGGTGGCGAGCATGATGTTCATGATGCCGATGCCGCCGACGAGCAGCGAGATGCCCGCGATGAGGAGGAGCAGCACGTTGAACATCGTGCGCATCGTCTCCGCCTGCTCGAGAAGCTCCTTCGGCACGACGATCGCGTAGTCGTTCACCTTGTGGTAGCGGGCGAGGAGGTTGCGGATGATCTCGGCCGTCGAATCGACGTGGCGCACGTCGTCGACGACCGCCGTGATCTGGTTGAGCTCGACGGTCTCGTTCTGAAAGGTGCCGCCGCGCACGGTGAACACGCGGTCGCCGATCCGGGCGCGGAAGGTCGAGATCGGCACGTAGACGTCGCGATCGTACTGCCGCGCCGCGAAGCTGCCGCCGATCGCCGCGGCCGCCGTCCGCGGGGCGGCGATGCCGACGACGACGTAGAAGTCATCCCCGACGAGCACCGCGCGGCCGAGCGGATCCTCGATCGGGAAGAGCCGCTGCGCCACCTCGTGCGCGAGCACCGCGACGTTGTCGTAGCGCTCCAGATCCGTGTCGGAAAGCGGCCGTCCCCGGGCGATCGCCAGGCGGTTGATCTCGAAGTAGGTGGGCGTGCAGCCGATGAGCTGGGCGTCGACCGAGAACTCCCGCTGCCGCACCTCGCGGCTGATCTCGCGCATCGGCACCGCCTCGCGGATCGTGGGCACGTTCGTGAGGAGTCGGTCGTAATCCTCGCGCAGCAGCCCGTACGCGATGCCCGTGCGGCTGCCGCCCCCGAGGTCCGAGTCCTCGGTCGGCTTCACGCTCCGCACGATGATGCTGGTGGCACCGAGATCCTTGATCTGCTGCTGCGCCTGGAAACTCACCCCCTCCCCCATGGCGACGAGCCAGATCACGGCCGTGACGCCGATCAGGATGCCGAGCACGGCGAGTGCCGAGCGGAGCTTGTGCAGCAGCAGGCTGCGGAAGCCGAGTCGAAGCTGCTGGAGGAGGTTCACGATCCCGTCCCCGCGGCGTCAGCCACGGCCGGCGGGCGGCCGACCGCGCCATGCCGCCTGCGGTTCGGGCGGCTCGTCGCCGAGGGCCGCCCGGGGATTGAGCAGCAGCACCTCCCCCTCCTCGAGACCCGACACGATCTCGACGAGCCGGTCGTTTCCCTGGCCGAGCGACACCTCGCGGCGCTCCACCGCGTCGCCCCGTCGCACGGCGCAGACGAACCGTCCTTCCTGCTCGATGACCGCGGCCACCGGCACCGCGATGACGTCCACCAGGTCGGCGACGATGATCTCGGCCTCCGCGGTGAACCCCGGGCGGAGCTCCTCCGTGTTGCCGTCGATCCGCACCTGCACGAGGTACTTCTTGATCGTCGAATACCAGCTCGACTCCGGTCGATTGGCGACCGCGGTGACCTCGCCGGTGAACTCGCGTCCCTGCACACGGACGCGCGCCTTCATGCCGACGCGGATCTTGTCCACCTTCGCCTCGTGCACCTCGACGTCCACGCGCATCTTGCTGAGGTTCGGCAGGCGCAGGATCGTCTTGCCCTCGCTCACCTTCGCCCCCGCGCGAATCTCCGACTCGCGATCACGATTGCGGTCGTTGGCGTAGATGACGAGGCCGTTCTTCGGTGCGATCACGGTGCACTTCTCGAGCTGCGACGTCAGCCGCTCGAGCTTCACCTGCTCGAGCTCGAGGGCCGCATGCTCGCTGTCGCGGCGGGCCTCGGCCGCGTCCCGCACGCTCTGGAGCTCGGTCACCATCTTCGGCCGCGCGAAGCGGTTGAGCACGTCGAGGGCGATCTCCGCCGTGCCGAGATCGAGCTCCGCGCGCGCCACCGACGACTTCTGGGCGTCGAGCTGCTGGGGCGTGATGTAGCCCTTGCGGAACATCCGCTCCCCGTAGGCCAGCGTGTTGCGCGTCGCCTGGAGCCGTTCCTTGGCCGCGGTGAGGTCCGACTCGGCCTTCCGCAGGTCCTTCTTGAAGGTTCCCTCGGTGTATTCCTCGACGGCGATGACGGCGGCGGCGTAGTCCTTCTCGGCCTGGATCTTCGCCGCCCGCGCCTTCTCGAAGGCGATCCGCTGCGCGGTCACGCTCTCGGCGAGCACCGACGAGTCGAGCCGCACGATCTCCGTGCCCTCGGTGACCCTCGCCCCGTCGTCCACCATCCACACGATCGTGGCGCCGCCGGCGACGCCACAGACGATGTCGACGTTCTCGTCGCTGACGAGGCTGCCGTCCTCGGTCACCGCGATCACGAGCGGCCCGCGCTCGACCACGTGGGTCGGAACGTCGGCGAACGGGATGCGGTCGCGTCCTCCCCAGATCTTGTCCCGGATCCACGGCGTCGCCGCCGCGAGGCCGCCCACGACGGCGGCCAGCACGACCACGCGGAGCCACGCCCGGTGCGGCCGCGCTCCCTCCTCGCCGGAGCCGTCGGCGAGGGGCGACCCGAGGATGTCGGCGATCGACCCGACGTCGGTGCGACCGGTGGCCGGCTCCGTTGGGATCTCGGCGATGGCGGTGCTGCCGCCGGTCGTCTCGAGCATGATCTCGTGGCTCCCGTCGCCGATGAAGGTCCTGCTGGCGTGCGCGTGGAACCCGTGGCCCACGCCGCATTGTACGCCGTCGCGTTCCGGCTCGTGTCGTCGTTCAGTCGCCCTTCCCGCCGAATCCGGGCAGTCGCAGCGTCCAGGACCGGGCGTCCTCGGCCTCGGCGGGTGCGCCAGTCCCCTCGGCGGATGGTGCGTCCTTCTCCGCTGCCCGCAACGCCCTCGCCCGCACGTCGGGCAGGCGGGCCGGGGCGCCCGGTTCCGGCAACGCCGCGCCCGCCGGCAGGGGCGGTGGCGCGTCGACGTCCTCGAGGTGGTCGAGCCATTCCTGCGGCACCTGCGGCGGCAGCGGCATCTGCTCCTCGGTGGCCCGGTCGGCGAGCATGAACGGCTTGTCCACCCAGAGCCCGTCGTCGGTGAGGTCCATGACCCCCAGTTGCTGGGCCAGAGACGCCCGCGTGGCGTAGTAGTTGATCCAGATGCTCGTGAGTGCGTCCTGCGAGCTGCGGAGGTCGTTGAAAGCGTAGATGAGATTGAGCGTGGCGGTGGGGCCGAGCTGGCCGGCCACGGGGTCGGCGGTCACGATGCCGTCGGGGCCGGGCAGCGGCGGCGGGGGTGCGGGCTGGCTGAGCGTCAGGCGGGTTTGGTCGACGCGGCGGATCGCGATGATGACCGCACGACGCTGCGTCTCGAGGTTGCGCTGATCGAGTTCGAACTGACGCAGGGACTGCCGGATCGAGAGCTTGATCCGGTCCTCATACTGGATCTGCTGCCGACGCACCTGCTGGTAGTCGAGGATGGCCTGGCGGAAGTTGTTCCGCTCGATGAGGCGCGTGAGCGGCGGATCGATCCGCACGCCCGCCGACATGGCGCCGGTGGCGGAACGGAATCGGGTCGGGTCGTTTCCGACGGTGGAGATGTCCCCGTCGACGACGATGTCGAGCCCGGTCAGGAGGGACATCGCGTTGAACTGGATCAGCCGCCACTGATCGACCAGTGCGGCGCGGTTGTTCATCCAGTCGAGCCGGTTGGCGCGGGCGATCTCGAAGGCCACGTCGGGATCGAGCGGCTCGAGGTCGATCGTGATCGCCTCGACACGGGAACGGGCCTGGATGAGCGACATCTCGTCGACGGCTCCGGAGATGCCCGCCACGAGCTTCACGATCGCTTCGGCGGACGCGCGCAGGGTCTCGTCGGTGAGCGACGTGGCCAGCCGCCCGATCTCGGCCTCCGCCGCACGCGTCTCGGCGAGGACGCGGGCGAGATCGTCATCGAGCAGCCGCATCTCCCGCCGGAAGGTCTCGCGCTCGGTCGGACGCATGCCCGCCAGCCGCCCCGAGGCGGCGGTGGCCACGCGAGTGAGGTCCGCGCGGACCGCGGCCGCCTGCGCCTCGACCCGGGCGCGCAGGGCCGCGAGTCGTTCGAGGCTCGCCGTGACGAGGGCGGCATCGACCTCGTCCTCCAGCGCCTCGGTCTCCGGCGAGGCCGCCGCGTCGCCTTCGGCCCGCGCGTCGGCCGGCTGTGGCAGCGGCTCCGGTGCGGGCCGATCCTGCCGCGGATCCTCCGTCTCCTTGAGCGGCTCCTCACCGCCGAACGAGTAGGTCGCGAGGAAGTCGCCGAGCTCGTTCTGCAGCGCCTGCATGTCGGGACTGATGAACTGGAACGGCTCGATGAAGCCCTCGTCGAGGGCGACCTGCGTGTCGGAGGGCAGGCAGAGCACGTTGACCTTGAAGTTCTCGAGCTGGTTCGTGAGCGTGGTCTTCGCCTGGAGCAGGCCGGCGCGGTTGGTCTCCACGCTCTGTCGCAGCTGGTCCACCTGCTCGAGTCCGACGAGGCCCGCCTCGAGATTCGCGTCGAGCAGCGCGAGCGCGCGCTCCTGCGCCGAGAGGTTCTGCTCGGCATTGCGAATCTGCTGACGGGCCTGCAGCAGGCCGAAGAACCCGCCCACGTTGCCCGCCCCGCCGCCGGCGAAGCCCGCGCCCCCCGTGCCGCCGCCGGCCGCCTGGAGCCCCACGCCATTACCGCCGAAGAAGACCCCGCCGATGTTGCCGAAGCCGCCGATGCCCGTGCCGGTGAAGCCCACGAAGCCCGTACCGCCGAAGAAGCCACCCCGACGCTGCAGACCAGGTGGGTTGTTGCCACCGATCGCGATCTGCAGGAAGAACCCCTGCCGGTAGAACTGCAGGCGACGAAGGTTCGCCAGGAGCGCCCGCTCCACGATCGTCAGCGGCTCGAGGGCGATCGAGCGGCCGGCGTTGCGCAGCAGCGGCTGCACGAGGTTGAAGTTCACGAGCGAGACGTTGCTGTAGCGGTCCGGGCCCGCGAACTGCCAGACCACCGAATTGAGGATGCCGACGACCACCGTGCCCGCCGTCGCGAAGTATTTCTGCGCCCGCAGGTTCGTGTCGGTCGTCCACGTGGTGGAGGGGCCGCGCTGATTGAGCGGGCCACGGTTTGCGTAGTCCGTCGTGTTGCCGCCGTAGAACTGGACGTCGAACCGAAACCGCTCGGTGCTCACGTCGAGCGCGGAGAGGTAGAGCGTCTCGAGCTGGTCCTGCCAGTCGAGCGAGTTGAGGTAGGCCAGTCGCACCGCCGCCGCGAGGTCGAGCTGCACCGCGCCCGACGGCGTGAGGGTGACGACCTCGTGCAGCCGCGCCCGCCAGTCGGGGTTGTCGAGCGTCGTGCGGTCGCCGTTGGCATGCCACCGCGGCCAGCCCTTCTTGCCGTCGACGCAGTGCATGTAGCGGTGGGCCGTCGGGTCGTCCGGTGGCATCGGCGGAAAGACCTGATCGTAGGCGTCGTAGAACCGGCTGCGCTCGTCCTGCCGCACGGTGTATGCGGCAGGGACGGCCCAGCGCGGGTCGCACGACTTCTCGGCGAGCAGCGTGCTCACCTCACGGTCGGCCTGCACGTAGTAGCGGCCCCGGGTGCAGCCGCCCGCCCAGCCGGCCACGAGGGCCAGCACGACCAGCGTGCGGGGCACGCGAACGGGAGCGAATCGGCGGCGGGCCATGCACGGTCGTCCAGGCCCCCCTGAAACGGTCCGTCACGGAGGCGGCAGGACCGCGCAACCCGCGACCCTCATCCGCCACATCGATTTTCGGCAGGCTTCCCGTCCGACTTGAGCGATTGTGCGGACCTGGGTGGATGGGGAGGGTGGTGTGGGCGGCCGTGAAATCCCGCTCACCCTGCACATTTGACGCGACCGATACAGAACGACGGTCCGGCTTCCTCGGACACCGGAGGAAGGGCAGGATCGTGCGACCCGCGGCCGCTGCGGGTCGGGCGACGCGACCTCCACGTTCATGCAAGGCGGATCATGGCGGTACGGCGCTCCTCGCTGACGTGGGTCTGCTGGCTCGTCGCGTGCTCTGCGGCGATCGGAGCCGACACCCCCGATCCGCTCGGCTATCCCGCTTCGGTCGGCGAGACGGTGCGCGACACGGGGGCCGCGAAGGACGCGCCGCATCCCGATCCGGCGCCGCAGGTTCCCGTCGCCCGCGGTTCGGACGTCCGGCGGGCCGACGAGCCTCAGGTGCCGGGCGGACTCGATCCCTGGCGCATCCCCGATTTCGCGACCGATCCGGGCGGCCTCCTGACCTGGTTTCAGGAACCGATGTCGGCGTCCCCCTGCGACCTCGATCTCGTCGACCCCGCGTGGACGGGCCCTGGCGAGCTCGCCTACCACCAGTCGTCGCGTCGGTGTCGCTGCGCGCGCGACCATACCCGCGCCTTTCGCTCCGAGCTGCTCGGGCGTTTGTGGGTCGACGCCGAGTATCTGCTCTGGGCCAGCGCGCCGCAGCGGCTGCCGCCCCTCATCACCGCGAGCCCGTCCACGGCCGCCCCGGCCGACGTGGGCGTGGTGGGCCGGCCCGGCACGGTCGTGCTCTTCGGAGGCGACGAGGCCTTCGGGCCGATGCGCTCGGGAGGTCGGATCACCGGCGGCTACTGGTTCGATCCCACGCAGCACCGCGGCGTGTCCGCCGGGTGGTTCGGTCTCACGAACGCCACGTCCACCACGGCGCTCACGAGTCGCGGCGGCGCCCCGTGGCTGGCGCGGCCCTACGTCGACGCGGTCACCGGTCAGCCGGCCGCCATCATCGTGCCCCCGCCGGGCGGCGTGCCGGGCGATCCCGCGCTCCTCGCGCAGGCGCTGGCGGCCACGCAGACGACCTCGTTCAGCGGCGTCGACGTCCGGTACCAGCATGCGATCGCCTGCGGACGGTTCCACCGGCGCTACCTCACCGGCGGGTGGAAGTTTCTCATGCTCGACGACTCGCTCGTCGTGCAGGACGTCGCCGTCGTGTCGACGGGCACTCCGGG
>CAIWZS010000261.1 GCA_903917235.1 uncultured Planctomycetaceae bacterium
CGGCCGGGCGCCTCGCTCGACGCGTCGGCTATGCTGACTCTCGAGCCTTACCCGGTGGTGTAACGGTAGCACAAGGGATTTTGGTTCCCTTTGTCTAGGTTCGAATCCTAGCCGGGTAAATTCGGCTCCTTTCGCGGAAGCCAGCACGAAGCCGCAGAGGTCGCAAGTCCCGCTGCGGCAGGTGTTTTCGGCACCAAGCGGATTTTTTGGGGCGACCTCCTGCCGGCTCCTGCGGGCAGGGTGTGAGTCGTCTTTTGAGTCGTTTTTCGAGTCGCCTGCAAAAGCGAACACGGACGAGATCGTAGGGCATCGTGACGAAGGCTCCGATGGCCGCCGCAAGGTAAGGGTGGCGCCGGGCTCCTCAAGGGACGAGGTCGTGGGCTGGCTGGCCGATGCCCTGAAGATCAAGGTCTCGGCCTCACCGGAACTCACCACGTCGGCGCAGGGTGCGGAAAAGGCCCTGAAAACCGCCGCTTGACCAACCGTGCCGTCACCAATTCTCCGGAATAAGTGACGGCGAGGTGCGTTTCGTTCCTGTTTTTAAGGGCTCTTCAGCACTCTGAACGTCGCCGGAAAAATGAAATCCAAGGTCCTCACCAAGGCGGTCAGCTACCTCCGCTGCACCGGCTTGGGGCAGGTTGATGGGGATACCTGGGACCGGCAGACCGCGGCCATAGCCAAGTACGCGAAGACTCACGGCCTCCAGCTGGTCGACGAGTTCCGTGACGCCGGGATCAGCGGCACCAAGGACCTGGACAATCGCCCCGGCCTGGCGGCTCTGCTCGACAGGATCGAGAAGGAACACTCGGTACTCAACCCGACGAGTCCAACAGATCTTGGCTCTTTATGCAGAGAAGGCTGGGTTGAAGGCCACGCTCCACACCTTCAGGCATCAAGCCATCACTTGGTTGACTCGGCACTCGGACATGGCGGATGCCGAACTCCAACTGATCACAGGCCATGCCAAGCGGGAGACCCTGACGATCTACCAGCACATATCACTAAATCAGGATCTGGAGGCCAAGTATCAGCAGGCGATGAAGCAGGCGGACGCATGAGGGGGGCGAGTGTAAGGCTACGGCTGTACCGTTCCAAAACGGTAGAAGATTCTGCCGTCCTCCCACAGCTTCCCGTCCGGCCCAAATGTCTCAACGGCGACGACATCCTTACCTCCCGAAAAAATCCACAGGCGGTGGCCTGTAACTGCTCTCACGATCGCATAGTCTTTTCCGGGAGGATATTCCACCGTGCCCGTGTTACTTGCCGCTAAGGGTTTTTCCGCGACGAACTCCATCCATTTATTACCTTTGATCTCAAAAGAAAATCTGTGGTTTGTCTTTGACCACTTACCCTGCAACTTCTCCTGAAGCGTTTGTTTGGCAAAGTCTTTTGGCTTGTCCTGTGCCCAGGCAAGCCGTGGCGTTAGCGTGAGGGCGAGCATCAGGATAGAGAGACTGATGCGACGCATGGCAGGCTCCTGTGGGGTCAGGTACGACCTCTCGATTTATCAGCACATCACGTTAGATAGGGATCGTGAGGCCAAGTATCAACAGGCGACGAAGGAGGCGGGCGCGTGAATAGGGGCGAGTGCCTGGCTACGGCTGTAACGTTCCGAAGCGGTACATTACTCTGCCATCCTCCCACAAGGTCCCATCGAGCTGGATTGTTCCACCGAGATCACATTTTTCCCAGCAGGGTAAATCCAAAATATGTGACCCGTTCGTGCCTTGAGGACGGCGTATTCTTTACCTGGAGGAAACTCCACCGTGCCCGCATTGATCGGTGTGAAGGGCTTTGAGGCGTGAAACTCGGAGTACTCGTTGCCTACAACTTCAAATAGGAAGTCGTGGTTCGTTTTCCCCCATTTCCCTTGAATCCTATCTCTCAGCGTGGGGGTTTTGGGTTCCTTCGAGGACGCTGTTGACCTGCCCCCCCCAGTGCGGCACCAGTTTTTAAGTTAGGAATTCACCCTCAGAGAGACCAGCCCTTTGCGGTCGCTGAGGCGTAGCCTCAGCGACCGCATAGGGCTGCCGCACCTCCGGCGCCGGGGGACGGTACCCGAGAGTGCGGTGAGGTGAGAAGGCCTCGTGGGGTTGCGGGAATGGTCGGGGCAGCCAATTCCGAGGTTTGCCTCGACCGCCACGCGTGCTCATCCGCCGCCGAGCAGACGTTCGAGCAAGTCCGGCACCCCCACGGAAGCAGCCATCCGCTGCATGTGCTCCACGTCGAGTGTGTCACCGAGCAGCGCGACCAGGCGGGTCACGTCATCCCACTGTCGCTGCGACGACTCGTCGCCCAGCCGATACCATTCGAGCTTCGCAATGATCGAGTCCTCGGCGGTGGCGATCGGCACGGTGGGAGAATCGTGACCGCCGAGTCGCTGAGGTGCGGCCCGACCCATCGCCGCCACGTCGAAAGGCCGCCCGCGGCTGACGAACACATCCACCTTGAACGCCGAGGGCAGGTGAATCACGTTGAAGCAGCTGCGCCGCTCCACCGCCTCGCGCACCGCCGCCTCGCTGACGTAGCAGTCCTGACCGAATGTCGCCACGAACGCCGCGACCTGGTCGGCCCGCAGATCGCATACGAGATCCACGTCCATCGTCGAGCGAATCGCTCCGTGGTAGGTGCTCGCGACGCTGCCCCCGATGTAAAAGTCGACTCCCAGCCGTCGAAACGCCGCCGCGACCGGGGCGAGGGCGGCGAGGAGGTCATCGGTGTCGCTCATGAAGCAGGCCGGTCGAGCCAGCATCGCACCTCGCGGGCGAGCGAGGGCCCGTAGGCAAGTTCGATGAATCGCAGCCGAACCTCTTCGCCGTTGGCGGCCGGATACCGCCGACGGATCGCCTCCATGGCCAGCCGGCGGCCCCGGTTTGACAGGGCGCACCCCTTTCTCAGCCGCTCCAGCGGCGAGAGGTGGCGGATCTGCTGACGCTGAATCTCGGCAGCGGCGGAGGAGGTGTCGCAGGAAGCAGGGGATGGGAGCATCGCTCGTCTCCACGGAGAGCCCGCAGAATAGCCCGGTCGACGACGGCCCCTCAAGGGACGGAAGGAGAGGACGGCGAACGTCACTTCCGCGACCATCTCCCGGCTGATGGGCGACTCGTGATCCCCTGCCCAAACGCGATTCCACCGCTGAAATTGTGTCCTTCCGGCACTCAGCCGAAAGTCGAACGGCCAACTACCGACGATGTGTCGCTCGGGCCGCACCGATGCGAGCGACCTCGACGTGTCCGTGAACGCCCTGACGCCCCCATTGCAGTCGTTGTATGCGTGAGGGGGTGGGGGGCACGCTTCCGTCAGACTCAGGACGGCAGGCTGGAACGGATTGCTGAGTGTCCCTTGATGGGATCCCGAGGGCATGGGGTGGAAGGGGTTGCGCGCGACCTGTTGCGGTCTCGTGCGACTTCGTGCGGTCTTGGCCGACCTGCCGAGTGAGTCATTTTTTGAGTCACCCTCTTCGGAAGCCCTGTTTTTTCCATAGAATACGGTGGTTGTTACCAATCCTAGCCGGGTAACTCATCTTTCCCGGGGACACGCCGGCGAGCAGCGGTCGATATCGCCGACTGTGCGGACGCGACGTGTGATCTACCTCGACGCCAACGCCACCACACCGCTGCATCCCGCGGCACGGGCCGCCTGGCTCGACGCCGCCGGTTCCTCATGGCACAACCCATCGGGACTCTATGCCCCGGCCACCGCGGCGCGGGACCTGCTCGAGACGTGCCGCGACCGGCTCGCCGGGCTGTTGGAC
>CAIWZS010000262.1 GCA_903917235.1 uncultured Planctomycetaceae bacterium
CGCCCGCGGGCGACGACGTGGTGCCGGTGCCGTATCCGAACTCCGCCCTCCTCGAGCAGGCGGACATGGCCACGGTGTCGACGACCGTCTTCATCGTCGGGAAGAACGCCGCGACGGAGTATACGGAGATCGCGATGTCGAGCGGGGACGAGGCCGGCAGGGCCGGTGGCGTCGTTTCCGGAACGACCGGGGGATCGTGCCGGTTTCGGCTGGGCAGTGCCGTGGTCCTGATCGAAGGCTACGCCGCCGCGTTCTGCGGCACCCGGATCGAGCAGAACGGCGACAACACCAACGCACCCCACGGCATCCAGGTGGCTCCGAGCCAGGGGAAGGTGTTCGTCGTGCCGTAGGGGCCGTGACTCCGGCGCATCGACGTCATGAGCCTCCCGTCACTCGACGATGTCGAGCACTGCCGGTGCCTCGACGACGCTGATCTGGCCCCCCCAGTCGCACAGGCACTTGGCGCCCTTGTCGAGGATCGGCAGGCCCTGGAACGTGATGTCGGGGACGTCGGAGATCCACATTTCCGTCATCGGGACGCACGGGGCGTACACGCCCGTCTCGTCGAAGGCCGCGTTCTCGGGGTTGTCCATGCACATGCACTGCCCGAACGAGGGGATGTTGGTCATGGGGATCGCGTCCGCCTCCACGCCCGCCGGCACACCGCCGACGGTGTAGGAGGGATTCTCGACGGCGAACGGCACCGGAGCCTCGCCGTACGAGCACTTGATCGTGGTGGTGCCGCTGGTGAGGGCAAACCCGGCCATCGCACGTCCTCCGCGCCACGTCTTCGTGGACCGTCCGTCACGGCGTGGACGATCTGAAGGCACATGCGACTTTAACAGTCTCGTTCCGCGACGGTCAACGCTCGAGCAGCTGCTGTGTGACTCGGCGCGCGAGACGTGCGGCCACTTGCGGGCGCCCCACGAATCTGGGATTCTCTCCGCGCGCTTTCGATGCAGATCCCCGCGAGGCTCCGGTGGAGCGGGATTCATCATGTCGGGAACGTGAGGACGGCCGTCATGGCGGACACACTCCCCGCAGCCGCCCTGCATCATGGGCCGCTTCAGGGCGTCACGGTGCACACGGTGCTCGGTGACGAGACGTTTTCGCTCACCGCGCTCGAATACCGGGAAGAACTGGGCGAGCCGTTCCAACTCACGATGGAACTGCGGTGCGACGACCCGGAGGTGTCGGGCGCGGCGCTCGTCGGCAAGGCGTTCACCGTGTCGCTGCCGCTGCCGGGCGGCCGGCACCGGTACATCCACGCCATCATGACGAGCTTCACCCGCCTGGCAGCCGGCGACCGTGACGCCCGCTACCGCGCCGTCGGCATGTCGTGGTTCTCGATGCTCGAGCTGGTGGAGAACAGCCGGATCTTCACCGACATGAACGTGCGGGAGATCGCGGAGGAGGTGTTCGGGGCCTTCGACTTCGCGGCGTACGAGGTCAAGGGCTTCGATCCGAAGACCACCTGGCCGACCCGCACGCAGTACCGCGAGTCCACCTTCAACTTCATCCAGCGATCGACGCAGCAGGAGGGGATCTATTACTTCTGGACGCACGAGGCGTCGCAGCACACCCTCACCTTCTGCGACAACCTGTCGAACCACGCTCCCTTCCCCGGTTACGCGGAGATCCCGTTCGAGGCGGACGTGGGCCAGGCCCTGACGGAGGAGCACATCTACGAGTGGAACGTCGAGACGACGCTCCAGTCGAGCGCCGTCGTGCTCAAGGACTACAACTACCAGAGCCCGACGAAGCCCCTCGAGAAGGCCGTGCAGGCGATCGAGCCACTCGGTCCGATGACGCTCGAGATCTTCGACTATCCGGGGCTGTTTGAAACCAACGCCGACGCCGAGCGGTACGCGAAGATCCGCATGGAAGAGCGGGAGTGCCGGCAAAAGGTGCATCACGGTCGGGCCCGGTGCCTCGGCCTGTCGGCCGGATTCACCTTCGCGCTCGCGGATTATCCGGTCGCGAGCGAGAACCGTTCGTACCTCACCACCGCGATGACGCTGAGGCTCGGCCGTGCCGCGGCCGCCGACGGCAGTCCGACGGGCAGCGGGCACTGGTACGACTGCGAGTTCACGGCGATTCCATGGGACGTGCAGTACCGCAGCAGGTTTTCCGCCCGGATCCCGCAGGTGCTGGGCCTGCAGACGGCCTTCGTGTACGCCCCGCCGGGGCAGGATCCACAGACTCCCTACACCGACGCGCTCGGCCGGATCCAGGTGCTCTTCCCCTGGAGCCGCGACTCGACACAGACGGCCTGGGTGCGGAAGGTGCAGGTGGCGGCGGGGAATGGCTGGGGGCACATGCACTGCCCCCGGCCCGGTGACGAGGTCCTCGTGGCCTTCGAGCACGGCGAGGTCGATCGGCCCGTGGTCGTGGGATGCCTCTTCAACGGCTCCACCGCGACGCCCCTGCCACTGCCCGCGGCGGCGCACATCCACGTGTTCAAGGATCAGGGCGGCAACGTCCTCTCGCTCAATCCGCAGTCGGACGGCCAGACCATCCTCGTCTACAGCCCGGTCGAGAACTCGTGGGTCGTCGTGGGGGCGGGCACCCCCAATCCATCATGACGGCACCCGTGCGGGCCTCCGCCGAGGTCGTGCGTCGCCACCGTTGAGAGGCTCGGCCGATGGGGATCAACGTCAACGTCAGCACGCAGACGACGCCCGGGCTCCTGCCGGTCGAGCAGCCGGACGTGACCGGCTCGTGGGACAACCCCATGGTGATGCTCGAATGCGTCTGGGGATTCTCGAACCAGGTGACCTACGGCGACTACAACGAGGTCACGATCGGCGGCTATCTCGACGTCTGCTTCGGAGTGCTGCTGGAGGTGGTGATCGGTGCCACGGTCGAGATCATCAGTCCACTGGCCGTGGAGGTGATCCTGCCGGTTCCCGGGCTGCAGCCGCTGCTGGCCGTTCTCGGTTCCGGGCCTGCCATGGCGGCCGCGACGAAGGCCGGGTGGGCCGGACGCACCTCGGGCCAGGGGGGCGACAAGCAGGGCCTGCAGTACGACGTCGTGTTCGGAAACTACGTGGAGAGCGTTTCGGAACTCAAGTTCAAGCAGCATTCCGGCGACGCCTTCGATAGCGAGTGGGTGAAGACCGTCGTGGCGGACTCCCACGTCGCGACCTTCCCCGCCGTCGACCACGTCGAGTGCATCGGTTTCGACAGTTCCGGGGGCAAGACGCTCGTTTCCGGTTCGTCCATTCTCTTCGGGGCGTTGGCCGGACCGTTCTCGCTGCTGGCAGGCCAGGTGAAGGTCGCGTCGACCGAGTTCAACATCGTGCTGGCCGCGATGGCAGACGCCGCTCAGGTGTTTACGAACGGGGGGGCGATTCAGCTTTCGGCGACCCCCGGCGGACTCACTCTCGCCGCCGACGGCGCGCAGGCGCTCATCGCCACGGGCGAAATCACGATCTCGGCCGAAACGGTCACCTTCTCCTCGGGTGAGCCGGCGAAGGCCGGTGCACCGCCGGTGGTCGTGGCACCAATCCCGCTCGCCGCGCAGATCATCGCCCAGGCGGAGGCGGCCGCGTCGGCGGCGACGGCGTGGGCGGCGAGCGCCGCGGCGGAGATCGCGGCGGCGGAATCGTGGCCGTTCGGGTTCCCGGATCCGGAGTAGGGGTGCACCGACCATGTCGACGATCTGGAAGGTGGGTGGCCACTGGTACGTCGGGAGCCCGGCCAACCCCGCCACCGCCCTCGAACTCACGATCGGCACGGCCACCGAGTTCACCTTCGGCGACTACAACTTCTTCTGCGCCGGGTTCTATCTCGACGCCACGATCGGCCCGCTCGTCGAACTCATCGCCCCGTTTCCCTACTCGATCTTCGGCGGCACGCTGGTCGAGATCATCATCCCGCAGGCGGCGGTGCTGGCGGCGACCGTGGCCGGCGGGGCGGCCGGCGCGGCGGCCGGCTTGTTCGAAGCCAATTCGGGCGGTTCTGCCGGAGCCCAGGCCGGGGCGGCGACGGGTGCGGCCGTCGCGATGGCCGCAGCGACGGCCCTCCAATCATGGGGAAACGGCTGCCAGCTCGACCTCGTGTTCGGCAACTACTTTTTCACCGTCTACGGCGACACCTACGAAACGGTGCCCGACAAGCACCACCACCACGACGGAGTGCAGCACTTTCACTACGCGATCCAGCTGCTGCATTCGGTCGCCGGCGATTCGGTCTTGAACGTGCAGTCGCTGCTCGTCGTCGCCAATGCCGGGATCACGCTGTCGGCCGTCGAGGCGGTCGTGGCCGAGGCGACGACCGCGACGATCTACGGCTCGCTCGGCCTGTCGATCGGAGCCACGGCGACGCTGGAACTCAGCGGCACGGACATGGCGACCGTGGCGACACCCGGGCCGATCACGCTGGCGTCGACCGGCGCTTGCATCACGCTCGGCCCCGATGCCGTGACGTTCAACGCGGCCACGATCTACGTCAACGGCACGGTCGCGTGGCT
Source organism: uncultured Planctomycetaceae bacterium (assembly GCA_903917235.1). GTDB lineage: Bacteria > Planctomycetota > Planctomycetia > Pirellulales > UBA1268 > QWPN01. The sequence goes on from CAIWZS010000262.1 coordinate 4,475, forward strand.
CGTGGCCCCGTTCGCCGCACCGATCGTGCCGGTGCCGCCGCCCACCGCCGAGATCGATGCCGCGATGCAGAACCTCGCCGCGGCGGTGGCGGCGGTGGGTGCCGCCGCCGGACACCACTAGAAAGCGACCCGCATGGGAGTCACCTCGAGCAAGGGCTGCACGGGCCCCTGGGATCCGTCCGATACCGCCACGGTGCACTACGACTTCACCGGCTGTCCCGACGAGGCGATGGTCTACAACGAGGTGGTCTGGGGCGATTCCGAGGACATCACGTTCGGCCTCTACAACGAGGTCTGCGCCGGGGCCTACCTCGACATCACGGCCGGCGTGCTCCTCGAGATGGTGATCGGCCCGATGCTCGAGGTGTGCATCGGGGGCTCGTTCGAGATGGCGGGCCTGCCGGCCTCGGCCTGGAGCATGGTGGCCCCGGCACTGTCGAGCGCGCTCGTCAAGGCGACCGCCCAGTACGACATCGTGTTCGGCACCTACTACGAGACGCTCTACAACGGCGCCATGTACTACTGGCAGCCGGTGGACACCGATGCGTTCACGATCCACGGCGAGTGGATGGAGTCGGGCACGACGCTCGACAAACTCAAGGTGCATGGCGACCACGCCGAGGTGGTCGGCTCGAAGACCATCGCCGCGGGAGGAGCGGGCGGGATCAAATACGTCGCCGGGGGCGTCGACAACGCGGTCACGATCGCGGGGCAGAGCGTCACGGTCCAGGCGGCGGGCACGCTCACGCTCGGCACGAACCTGGGGAACATCGGGCTGTCCGGAGCGTCACTGCTCGTCCAGGGCACCGCCTGCTGCAAGCTGATGTCGACGAACGCGCAGGTGATGCTGTCGCCGGCGGGTTGCGCAGTCTCCTCCGGCGCGGCGCTGAGTCTCAGCGGGCCGCTGCAGGAATGGGGGCAGGAGGCGGTCGAGGAGGTGTCGGAGGACGGCTCCGATGCCGACGACGAGTTCGAGACGGACGACGAGGTGGAAGCCGAGGAGGATCCGGCATTCGGGGTTCTTGCCGCTCTCGAGGACCTGGAGTGAAAGTCCACAACCTCGACCCTGAACTCCTCGCCGTGGGCTGGGTGGTCGGCCAGCTCGCCGACACGGTGCAGCCGTTCATCCCCGGCCTGACCGGCTCGTTCTTCGCCAAGGCGACCTACCGCCTCCAGCCGGACGGTCCGCCGCTTCCCTGGCCCGACAAGCCGGCGGCCGTCACCGGGGACAGGCCGCTGGATGGCGACATCAAAAACGGCCTCGCCTACGCGTCGGATTTCGTGCCCTTCAAGCCCCGGGCCGACTTCGCCATCGTCGGCACCGCGTATCCGCCGGAGGACGCGGGCGC
>CAIWZS010000263.1 GCA_903917235.1 uncultured Planctomycetaceae bacterium
AGGTCGAAGAAGTCCTTGACGCGGTTGTAGCCGTTGGAGTGGGCGCGGCCCATGAAGCCGTAGCCGATCATGCCGATGCGGAGTTGCTTTGCCACGCGGGAGTTCCTCTCATTTCCGTCGGGGTTTCGTGTCGTTCAGATTGGGCCGCTGCGGGCCGGCAGCTGTCTCGTCGCAGGGGCCGCGGCGGCCCAAAGCTCCTCGAGCAGCCGCCGAGCCCTTCGCTCGTCGATCGATATACCGGCCCATGCACTCGCCTCGCTGTGCGTGGCTCAGTTCCAGCTGTGCGCGTCGCGGACGGCGATCATGGTCTCGAGGATCGTGTTCCAGGTCTTGGGGTTTTCGAGCGTGGCGTTGGGGAACATGCAGCCGTCCCAGCAGATGTGCCTGATGCCGCGGGTGTCGGCGTCCTTCAGCCAATAGCCGGCGCACTTCACGATGTCGAGCTTGCCCTTCGGATCGTCGGCCGGGCAGTGCTTGCCCGTCTTGTCGTGGGATCCCGCGCCGTGCACCTCGCCGTCGTTCTGGGCCACGTGGAAGTCGATCGTCCAGGGCCGCAGCTTCGCCACCATCTGCTCGTAGGCGGGCCAGAACTCGGCGTCGGTGTAGCCCGGCTGCACGAGGGCATGCTCCGGGGCGTTGTAGCCGAGCAGGTAGAGGTAGGTGTGCGCGAGATCGGCCTGGAAGCCGAGCGTCTCCGGCATCCCGACCTCCTCGAGCAGGTCGAGCATGTCCTTCCAGGAGTGCATGCCGGCCCAGCAGATCTCCCCCTCGGCTGCGAGCCTCTGGCCGTTGTCCCTGGCGATCTTCGCCGCCTCGCGGAAGGTCTCGGCGATCCTGGCCGTATTGGCCTTGGCATTCTCACGCCACGTGTTCACGCCGAACTCGGCCGAGTCGATCCGGATGACGCCATACTTCCGCACGCCGTGCGCCTCGAACACCTTCGCGATCCGGCAGGCCATCTTCACGGCCGAGAGAAACTTCTCCCGCGAGGCCGCATCCCCCATCGCCGAATCACCCACCGTGCCCGGCCAGACCGGCGCCACGAGCGATCCCACCGTGAAGCCGTAGGCGGCGATCCTGTCGGCGATGGCCCGCAGTTCGGCGTCGGTCGCCTCGGGGTTGGTGTGGGGCAGGAACAGGAAGTAGTCGATGCCGTCGAACCGCTGGCCGTCCACGTCGGCCGCGGACGTCAGTTCGAGCATCCGCTCGAGCGAGATCGGCGGCTCCTGCCCGGCATCGGTGCCCTTGCCGACGAGGCCGGGCCACATGGCGTTATGAAGCTTCGGGGCGGTGTGCGGCATCTCAACTTTTCTTTCCGTGCTTGGGGAGGTCGGGGTGGACGTCGGGGCCGAAGTAGCGGAGGGACACGAGCGGGCCGGGACCGGTGTTCTCCACGACGTAGCCCTCGGCGGCCGCGTCGGCCGAGATGAAGAGTTCGTCCGCCGTCATCTCACCGAATCGGATCAGCGTCGGCGTGGCCACGTCGTGCGGGCCCACCCTGCCTTCGCCCTGCACGGTGATCCAGCCGCTGGCGCCCGCATCCTTGATAGTGATCCTCGCACCCGGCTCGAGCGTCAGTTCCTTCGCGCTGAAGAGCTGCTGGCCGTCGACGTGGCCATACACGATCCAGCGGTCGGTGGCACCCTTGTCGCTTCGCTTCTCGTCCACGATGGGCGCGAGGAAGTTGCTCTCCTTGTAGTGCGTATCGACGTTCTTCTCCCAGTCGAGCTGGCCGATGATGAAGTCGAGGTCGTGGTGCTTCTCCTTGGGCATGTCCTTGACGAGCAGGCTCCAGGGCACGGCACGCCCCTCGACGAGCGACTGGAACATCGCGAACACGTCACTGCCCCACTGCGGCTCGTAGGTGAGCAGCGAACCCGGGGCGTGCAGCACCCCCGGCGGGATCAGCCAGCCGGTGCCCCGCTCGAGTCGATAGGCCTTCGAGAGGCCGAGGATCCCGTTGTCCCCCTTGTTCCAGTTCTCGAGGCAGCGACGCAGGTCGGCCTTCGTCGTGCCCGGCTCGAGGCCCATGAACGTGTAGGGAAAATGGTTGTCGCAGTTGTTGTACTGCGGCGGGAAGTAGTAGCTCTCCGGTTTTCCTTCCTGGCCGACCAGCTTCGCGTCGGCCGACGACTGGTGCATGTGGTGGGGAATCGGCCCCATGTTGTCGAAGAACTTCGAGTACACGGGCCACTTCTTGTGGCGTTCCCAGATGCGAGAGCCGACGAGCCTCGCGCCCCCCTCGGCCACTGCATCACGCAGGAGAAACCGCTCGCCTTCGCAGACGCACCACGAGAGTCCCTCGTCCGGCACGCGGCCCTCGTTCGCCGCCTCGGTCGTGCTGGCGAACCAGCGTTCGTCGATGCCGCCACGGTCGAGACCGTAGGCGTAGTAGTCATCCGGATGGAGTCGCACCCGCTTGCCGGGGTGAAGGAAACTGCGTGGCACCCAGGTGGGGGACAGACGGAGCATGCCCTTGCCGGCGTCGAGGGCACGGCCGAGGGCGGCGCCGACGTTCTTCGCGTGCGGGAGCAGGGCGGAGGTCTTCGACGGGGTCACGTTGGGCATACGGGATGGCTTCCGCTGGCTGGGAGTTCGGCGCGTGGGGAATCGGGGCTGGCGGACCGGAACGAGTCACCCCAGATCCGACCACCGGAGGCACCGTTGTACGAATCCCGAAAAAGTGCCGCAAGCAGCGGCGTTTCCCGACGGCGGGGCCGTCGCCGCGAGGTCACACATGGGCTCGAATCGCCTCGGCGAGCCGCCTGACCGAGAGCGGCGCCGACCCTTCCGCCTTGTTGTTGATCGTGATGAAGACGTCGCGGCCGGCTGCCGCGCACCGCCGTGCGAGACCTGCGAGCGCGGTCCTGCTCGATCCGTCCTCCTCCACGAGCCGATCGAACGGGAAGTAGTCGGCCCGCGCCTCCTCGTAGCCCCGTCCGGCATGCAGGTTCCACCGGGCGACGAGGGGCCACGTGCATCCCGGCCGGTCCAGTTCGAATGTCGTCGCCTGCGTTGTGGCCGGGGGCATCCGCGCGTGGATCGCCAGGCACGGCACCGCTCCTGCATCGGCGAGCGCCACGCCGCACGCGGCCGTCACGAGCTCGGGATCACGAAACTCCGCCGCGTACAAGGGGCCGCGCGGGAGTGATCCGAGAAAGGCGGCGATCCGCGTGACGACCCGAGCCGGTGTGGCGAGCAGCCGGCGGCCGAGCGGGGGAAACTGGAAGACGAGCGGGCCGGCCGTCGCGCCGAGCCCGGCCATGGCCGGCTGCACGAAGGTCGTCGCCGCCGCGTGCGCGTCGAGAAAGGTCGGATTGTCCCGCATGGCCCCTCCCGTCCCCCCGCGGATCACGGGATCGGTGAAGGCCGACGGCGCCTTGACGACGAAGCGAAACGACGCCGGCACCTGCGATGCGTACCGTGCGAATTCGTCCTGGGAGAGCGGTGCGTAGAACGTGCGATCGAGGCTCACCGTGCGAAACAGGGGACAGGACGCGTAGGCGGGCAGCCCCGCTCGTGCGAGTCGCTGCTCCGATTCCGGTCGTCCGTCGCGCGCGGCATAGACGAGGCCCGTCCATCCGGGGAACGACCAGCTGGACGTCCCCAGATGGATGCCCGACGGCAGGACCGCGGCGAGTGCGGCCAGGTCGTCCTCGATCGGCACCGGTTCCACGGCCGCGACCGGACGCCTCGACCGCGACGCTTCCCGACGGCCGTCTGGCACGTCGTCGTCGAACAGCGACAACTGGCCGCCGCTCATGCCGGATGTCCCCTCGGTGGACCGATGTGTCGTCGGGCAGCCACCGTCCGGAGTCTACCGCCCCGGTCCGCGGCAGCCGGCGTGCCGCCAGAGTGTCCGGTCACCGACCACGCGGTGTCTCGCGGGTCGGCCATCGGACCGCCCGCCGATGTCGTGCCGGGAGACATGCCGGCGTAGCATTGCGGCCGCGGGGGCAGGGAACGTCGAACCGATGCATCTCGACATCCGGGGCGCGCATGCCGTCCCCTCCGCCCGTCGTCTCGGCGGCGGCTTCGTGACCAGACGGCGTGGACCACGCGTCCGCGTCGGAACGCTCTCGTATGAACCGTGTGAGCGGCGGCTGACCCTCGACGGCCGTGCGGCGCTGCCGTCCTACGACGTCGGCAGCCCCGCCTTCGTCGATGTCTGGGTCGATCCCGTCGCTGGCAGCGACGTCGCGGCCGGCGCGACCCGCGAGACGGCCCTGCGCACGGTCACCGAGGCGTGGCGGCGCATCCCGGTGAGCGTCCCGTTGACGACCGGCGTGCGCATCAACCTGGCCGCCGGCACCTACTCGACCGACGACGTGCCCATCTACTGGGAACGGCGGCTCGGCACCCGCGATGCCCCGATCGTGGTGCGTGCCGCCGATGGCGCAGGGACGGCTCGGCTGCCGACGGTGAACGTGTTCGGCTGCACCCACCTGCGGTTCGACGGCCTCCACATCTCGGCGGGGGGCGGCGACGTGCTGCACTTCGAGGCCTGCACCCACGTGCTCCTGAAGGACACGACGGTCCAGGGGCTCGGAGCGATCGCGACCTATGCGGTGCCTCAGGAGACGCTCAAGGTCAACCAGTGCCAGCACGTCTACATCGAGCGCTGCGACATCTCCGGCGCATGGGACAACGCCATCGACTTCGTCGCCGTGCAGTACGGCCACGTCGTCGGCACACGCGTCCATCGGGCCGGCGACTGGGCGATGTATGCCAAGGGAGGCTCGGCGCATCTCGTGATCGCGGGAAACGAGTTCTTCGATGCCGGCACGGGAGGCTTCACCGCCGGACAGGGCACGGGATTCGAGTTCATGGTGGCCCCGTGGCTGCGGCACGAGGCCTCCCACATCACCTTCGTCGACAACGTGATCCACGATGTCGAGGGCGCCGGGATGGGGGTGAACGGCGGCTTCGAGATCCTCATGGCCCGCAACGTGCTGTACCGCGTCGGCGCCCGCAGCCATGTCTTCGAGGCGGTGCACGGCCTGCGGAGCTGCGATGGCGACGTCGCGACCTGTTCGCGGTTTCTCGCCGCCGGCGGTTGGGGGACGTCCGTCCCGGGTCGCGAGGAGCCGATACCCAACGAAAACGTGTTCGTTGTCGGCAACGTCGTGCTCAATCCCGACGGCCACGCGAGCCGCTGGCAGCATCTCGCCGTCGCTGCCCCGCGCGCGCCGTCACCCGCCTCGAACATCCCGTCGCCGGCCCGGGCCGACGTCGGCCTCTTCCTGCGGGGCAACGTCATCTGGAATGGTCCGGCCGATCATCCGCTCGGCGTCGAATCGCCGATGCTCGCGGCCGATATCCGGGCCCACAATGCCATCAACACGCTGCGCCCGAGGCTCGTCGATCCCGCACGGGGCGACTACCGGCTGGCATCCGACTTCGTGATGCCCGAGATCGGTGACGTGCCGGGGATGCCGGCGCTGCCGCCGGCGGGCGACGGACCGTCCCCCGAGCCGGCCGACCCGCCCGTCATGCCCGTGACACCCGGGCCCCCCGCCCCTCTGGATCCACCGGTCGACCCGGCCGATCCGGTCCCCGCCGCCCCGCGCGTCAACACGGTGCTCCTGCCGGCCGCGGGCACCTACCGTGCCGGACAACGCATCGAGATCCGGCTGCTCTTCAGCGAGGCGGTGCGGGTGCGCGGCACGCCCCGCCTCGCACTGGTGGTCGGCAGGGTGACGCGAGCCGCCGTCTACCGTGCGGGATCGGGAGGCGACACGCTCACCTTCACGTACACCGTGACGCGGCGCGATCGCGACCTCGACGGCGTGTCGCTGGCGTCGAGGATCCGAATGCCGAGAGGCGCGGCCATCCGCGGCCCTTCCGGGCTGCTTCAGGCCGCCGCCTTCGGCGCCGTCGACGCCCTCGACATCCTCGTCGATGGTCGGCCGGTCACGCGCCGTGGGTGACGTGCGGATCGCACGTCGCAGCCGTCGCGCCTCTCAGCCGACCGGATCGTCGAGTTCGACGAGCGTCGCCTCGGCCACGTCGGGAACCATCTCGTCGTCGTCTCCGTCCCGTGGGTCGGCACAGCGGACGTAGGCCACGAGGGCGTTCTTCTCGCTCTCCGAGATCTCCCCCTGGAGGTAGCCGTCGACGATCTGCACGAGCGGCATGGCCGTGCCGACGTCGCCACCCGTGGGAGACCGCAGTTCCATCCGCCTCCGGACGTAGCGTTCGCACAGATCGAGCAGTTCGTCGCGGTTCATGGCATCCTCGCCACAGGAGTCGCCGACCGACCGGGTGGTCGTTCTCCATCCTACGCATCCATGCCCCGTTTGGTTCGCCGGCCGCCCGTGATTCACACATTTCTCGCAATGATCCCCGTCCTCGCGGCCGTGACGTGCCGGTCACGATCCGGCGCGACCAGCGACGCGACCTGGGGTATGCTCGTGGGGTGAATCTGCTCGCCTTCGGCATCGCGGCCGGGCTCACCGCCGCGTGCTTCAGTTCGCTGTCCTACCTCGTCTCGCGGCATCACGGCACGCGGCGGCCGGGGGGCAGCCGCAGGCTGCTCGCCCTGGCCCACGTCCTGATGGCGGTGGCCTGCGTGCCCGCCTTCCTGGTCGCGGTGCCCACGGGTGTGCCCGTCACCACCGTGCTCACGCCGGCCGTGTGGCAGGCCTGTCTGGTGTCCACGGCCGCCTACTTCGTGGGCACGGCCTGCGTCTTCCACGCCCTGACGCGGGCCGACGCATCGCGGCTCTCGCCGCTGCTCGGGCTCAAGGTCGTCGCGCTGGCGCTCATCGTCTCGTGCGTGCTCGGCCAGCGGCTCGACTGGCGGCAGTGGGCCGCCGTCGCCCTGTGCGGTGTCGCCGCGTTGATGCTGCAACGCGGCGGTGCCGACCTGCCCGCCCGCGCCTTCGCCGTCGTGGTGGTCAGCTGTGTGCTGTTCGCGATCGCCGACCTCGGCATCATCGCGATGATCGACGCCGTGCAGCAGGCGGTGTCGATCGGGCGGGTGCGGGCCGGCGGCGTCGCGCTCGCGCTCACGTACGTCGTGGGGGGCGTGGTGATGCTGCCGCTGGTGGTGGCCGAGTACGGCCGACCCCAGCCCCCGGTCGCCGGCGACTGGCTGGCGGCCGCGCAGTACGCGGCGACCTGGCTCGTGGCCATGCTCGGCCTCTACTCGTGCTACGGCGCCGTCGGCGTCGTGCTCGGCACCGTCCTGCAGTCGACGCGGGGCGTGATGTCGGTCGGGATCGGGGCGATGCTCGCGCACCTCGGCTGGCACGACCTGGAGAGCCGCGTCGACCGCAGCATGCTCCTCAAGCGTTTCGCCGCCGCCCTGCTCATGACCGCGGCCGTCGCGATCTACGTCGGCAACGGGTCGTGACCACGCGAGGGGAACGATGGAGCCCTGTTCACGATCCGAGGATCCCGTCGGCATGCACGTCGCCGATCTGAAACGACTCGCGGACACGCTCGAGGGCGACCTGCTCGTCGATGACCTCGCGCGGACGATCTACGCGACCGACGCCTCGGAGTACCAGGAGCGGCCCCTGGCCGTCGCGATCCCGAGGACCGAGGCCGACGTCCGCGCGCTCGTCCGCTTCGCGGCCGAGCGTCGCATCGGCCTCGTGCCCCGCGGCGCGGGCACGTCCCTGGCCGGGCAGGTCGTCGGCGGCGGGATCGTCGTCGACCTCGCGCGGCACCTCGATCGCATCCTCGCGCTCGACGTCGATCGGCGGCGCGTCCGGGTGCAGCCGGGCGTCGTCCGCAACGAGCTCAACCGCTTCCTCGCGCCGCACGGACTGTTCTTCGGTCCCGAGACCTCCACCGCGTCGTGGGCCACGATCGGCGGGATGGTGGGGAACAACTCCTGCGGCTCCAACTCGATCGCCTACGGCTCCACCCGCGACCATCTCGTCACGGCGCGCGGCTTCCTGGCCGACGGCTCGGAGGCGACCTTCGGCCCGCTCGATGCGGCCGCCTTCGCGGACAAGTGTGCCGGTCCTGACACGCTCGAGACGAGGATCTACCGCACGATCCGCGATGTGCTCGGCGACGGCGCGAACCGCCGGCTCGTCCGCGAGTCGTTCCCGCGGCCGGAGGTCACCCGCCGCAACACCGGCTACGCGCTCGACGCCCTGATGGACGCGGCCTGCCTCGATCCGGCGAGCACGGCCGACTGCAACGTGTGCCGGCTCCTCGCCGGATCGGAAGGCACCCTCTTCGTGGGCGTCGAGTTCGAGCTCAACCTCATTCCCCTCCCGCCGCCCGGCGAGCTGCTCTGTGTCCACTGCCGGTCGGTCGACGAGGCGCTCCGCGCGACGCTCGTGGCCATGCGGGCCCGGAGCGGCCCGGACGCCCTGCGGGCGACCTCCGACGCGCCGGTGCAGCTCACGGGCTGCGAGCTCATCGACGACAAGATCCTCTCGTGCACCAAGGACAACGCCGAGCAGGCCCGCAACCGCGCCTTCGTGGTGGGCGAGCCGGGTGCCGTGCTGGTGGTGGAGATGAAGCACGTCGACCGCGCTCGCGTCACCGCCGCGCTCGACGCCGTCGAGGCCGACCTCCGGACGGCCGGGCTCGGCTACGCGTTTCCGCGGCTCGCCGGCGCCGAGGCCAATGCCGTGTGGGAACTGCGCCGGGCCGGCCAGGGGCTCGTCAACAACCTGCCGGGCGACGCCAAGCCCCGGGAGATCGTCGAGGACACGGCCGTCGCGGTCGAGGATCTGCCCGCCTACATCGCGGACTTCGACCGTCTGCTCGCGGAGAAGCACGGCATCGACTGCGTCCACTACGCCCACGCCGGGGCCGGCGAGCTGCATCTGCGGCCCCTTTTCGACCTGCGGAGCCCCGCGGGACTGCGGATGTTCCGCGACGTGGCCACCGACGTGGCCGCGCTCGTGCGGACGTACCGTGGGAGCCTCTCCGGCGAGCACGGCGACGGTCGGCTGCGGGGCGAGTTCATCCGATCGATGGTCGGCGACGCGTGCTACCGCCTCATCGAGGCGGTGAAGCGGGCCTTCGATCCGCACGGCATCCTCAATCCCGGGAAGATCGTCGACACGCCGCCGATGGATACGAGCCTGCGGATCGTGCCGGGCGAGGCTGAGCCGCGGTATGAGACCGTGTTTCGCTTCGCCGACACCGGCGGCGTGCTCCGGGCCGCGGAGAAGTGCACCGGCGTGGGGCAGTGCCGCAAGTCGCACCTCATCGGCGGGACGATGTGCCCCAGCTTCATGGCCACGCGGGACGAGCGCGACACGACGCGGGCCCGGGCGAACGTCCTGCGTCATGCACTCGCCGGCCCGCGCGATGCCGCCGATCCATGGACGCGGCCGGAGCTGGCGGAGGTGATGGATCTCTGCCTGTCGTGCAAGGCGTGCAAGAGCGAGTGTCCGTCGAACGTCGACATGGCGCGACTCAAGGCGGAGTGGCAGCAGCACGTGCATGACGTGCGGGGCGTGCCCTGGCGGACGCGGCTGGTCGCCGGCACGGCCCGGCTCCTGCGTGCCGCGTCCCGTGTGCCCTGGGCCTACAACATCGCCGCCACGGCGCCCGGCATCGCGGCGATCGTGAAGCGGCTGTCGGGATTCGCGCCGGGTCGATCACTGCCGTCGCTGCCGCGCTCGACGGTGCGAGGCTGGTGGCGCCGACGCGGTGGCACGCGTGGTTCGGGCGGCCGGGGCCGGGTCCACTTCTTCTGCGACGAGTTCACCGACACCCTGGATGCGGAGATCGGCATCCTCGCCATCGAGCTGCTCGAGCGGCTCGGCTACGCCGTCACGATCCCCGCACATGCCGACAGCGGTCGCGCGCACCTCTCGAAGGGCCTCGTGCGGGCGGCCCGGGATCTCGCCGTGCGGAACGTCGAGTCGCTTGATCCGGTCGTCACGGACGAGATGCCTCTGGTCGGGGTCGAGCCGTCCGCGATCCTGTCGTTTCGCGACGAGTATCCCGACCTCGTGCCGCGGAGCCTCGAGGCGGCGGCCCGTCGCCTCGGCGGACGCTCCCTGCTCATCGACGAGTTTCTCGCGCGCGAGGCGGCGGCAGGCCGGGTCGTTCCCGACGACTTTCGCCCCGCCTCACGGCGGCTGCTCGTGCACGGGCACTGCCACCAGAAGGCCCTCGCCTCCCTCGATCCCACGGTACGGATCCTCGCGCTGCCCCGGGGCCACACCGTGGAGGTGATTCCGAGCGGATGCTGCGGGATGGCCGGATCGTTCGGCTACGAGCGGGAGCACTTCGATCTCTCGATGCGGATCGGCGAGCTGGTCCTCTTTCCCGCGGTGCGGGCGGCGGACGGGGACGTGACGGTCGTGGCCCCGGGCACGAGCTGTCGCCACCAGATCAAGGACGGCACGGGCCGCACCGCGCTGCATCCGGTCGAGGTGCTGCACGCGGCGCTGCCGCGATCCGCATCCGCGAGAGGAGCCGACGGTGGCTGACACGATCGACGAAGGCGTGAGTCCGCGAGCCGCTGAAGACACGCGGCATGCGCGTGGCATGCGACCACGCAGGCCGGAGATGCGGATCGTCGGTGTGCTCGTCGTCGCGGCACTGGCGGTAGCGCTGCCCCGTCTCCACGCGGTTGCCGCACGGCCAAACATCGTCTGGATCATCGTGGACGACATGTCGGCGAACTTCGGCTGCTACGGCGAGCGGCTCGTGCCGACGCCGCACGTGGACCGGCTCGCTGCCGAGGGCACGCGATTCACCCATGCGTTCGTCACCTGCCCCGTCTGCTCCCCGTGCCGCTCGGCGCTCATCACGGGGATGTACCAGACGTCGATCGGCGCGCACCATCACCGCAGCGGCCGTGGCGTGGAGACCATCCATCTGCCGGCGGGGGTGCGGCCCGTGCCGGAGCGGTTCAGGGAGGCGGGTTATTTCACCTGCATCGGTGACGGAGACGAACCGTCCCGGAGCGAACGGCCGCGAGCGGGGCGGCTGGGCAAGACGGACTACAACTTCGTCTGGGACGAGAACATGTACGACGGCTCCGACTGGTCGGGCCGCGCGGCGGGCCAGCCCTTCTTCATGCAGGTGATGCTCTCGGGGGGCAAACTTCGTGGCGGTACGGCCGAGGCGGCGGCGAAACTGTCTGACCGCGCAGCCCGGGCGTTTGGCGCGTCCGTCCGGCCCGAGGATGTCGCGCTGCCGCCCTACCTGCCGCGCGATCCCGTCCTGCTCGCCGATCAGGCGGCCTACCTGGACGCGGTGCGGTTCACGGATGCCGCCGTGGGCCGTGTCGTCGACCGTCTCGCGGGTGAGGGCATTCTGGACGACACGCTCGTCATCTTCATGACCGATCACGGGATCAGCCACGTACGCGCCAAACAGTTCCTCTACGACGAGGGCACGCACGTGCCGCTCGTGATCCGGGGACCGGGCATCGAAGCGGGTGCCGTGCGCGACGACCTCGTCGAGCACATCGACCTCCCAGCCCTCTCGCTCGCCGCGGCCGGCTTGCCGATCCCGGCGTCCATGCAGGGCCGCGACGTGTTCGCTCCCGACTACGTGCCCCGCGACGCGGTGTTCGCCGCGCGGGACCGGTGTGATGAGACGGTCGACCGCATCCGCAGCGTCCGCACCGAGCGGTTTCTCTACATCCGCAACTACCATCCGCGTCGACCGCTTCTGCAGCCGAATGCGTACAAGGACGGCAAGACGATCCTGCAGTCGTTGCGGGCGCTCCATGACGCAGGTCGACTTGCCCCGGAGACCGAACGGCTGCTCTATTCGCCGACGCGACCCGCGGAGGAACTCTACGACTGGCGCGCGGATCCCTGGCAGGTGAGGAATCGTGCCGACGATCCATCGCTCCGCGGGGAACTCGATTCACTCCGCGCGAGGCTCGACCGCTGGATGCGGGACACGGTCGACTGTGGTCCGGAGGCTGAGGCGATGTACGACAGCGACATGCGCGTCTACGTCGGAAACGGCAATGCCGAGGTCGAGCGGAACATCGCGACGATGAAGCGGTGGGCGGCGGAGGGCAGGTGACGGACGGCGGCAGATCGGCGATCGCGGCGGTTTGGATGGTGCGAGGGCGCGGGCTCTGACCGGCGGTAACGCCGTGCGGTATCGTGGTGATCACCTCCTGCGGAACGCTGCATGGCACGCGCCTCGACGCCCGTCACGATCGTCTGGCTCCGGCACGACCTGCGGCTCGACGACCAGCCCGCGCTCGCCGCAGCGGCGGCCCGCGGGGCGGTCGTGCCCGTCTTCATCTGGGCGCCCGAGGAGGAGGCGCCATGGGCGCCGGGGGCGGCGTCACGGTGGTGGCTGCACCAGTCGCTCGAGAAGCTCGCGGCGGGACTAGCCAAGGCCGGTGCTCCGCTCGTGATCCGCCGCGGGCCGTCGCTCACCGCGCTCACCGCGCTCGCGAAGGAGTGCGGCGCGACCCACGTCGCGTGGAACCGCCGGTACGAGCCGGCCGTCGTGCGTCGCGACACCGACATCAAGAAGCGGCTCGCCGCCGACGGCCTGGAGGTGGAGAGTTTCAATGGCGGCCTGCTGTTCGAGCCCGTTCACGTGGCCACGAAGGAGGGCAGGCCATACCAGGTGTTCACGCCTTTCTGGCGGGCGCTGCTGGGGCGGCCCGAGCCGGTCGAGCCGGCGGCCGCCCCGCGGAAGCTGCGCGCGGCCCCGGCCGTCCCGCGGAGTCTCACGGTGGAGGCTCTCGACCTGCTGCCGACGATCGACTGGGCGGGCACGATGCGCTCGACGTGGACTCCGGGCGAGGCGGGGGCGCGGCGACGGCTCGACACGTTCCTCGAATCACGGCTCGGCAGCTACGGGACGGAACGCGACCGGCCCGACCATGAGGGCACAAGCGCGCTCTCGCCCCACCTCCACTTCGGCGAGATCTCGCCCCGCCGTGTCTGGCACGCGGTGCGCGAGGCGGCGGGAGGGCGGCCGGCCGCGAAGATCACGGGCAGCCCCGAGGTCTACCTGCGCGAGCTCGGCTGGCGGGAGTTCGCCAGTCACCTGCTCTACCACTTTCCCTACACGAGCGACCAGCCGTTGCGGGCGGACTACGCGCGGTTTCCGTGGGTGAGCGATCCCGTGGGCCTGCGGGCGTGGC
>CAIWZS010000264.1 GCA_903917235.1 uncultured Planctomycetaceae bacterium
GTCCCCGGACGTTCTGGGGAAGGTGACGATCCGTGACGACGGCGTCCATCGACTGCGGGTGAGGGATCTCCTCGGGGGGCCGGGTGCCGATGCCGGCAGCGCCTATCGGCTCGTGATCCGGCAGGCCGCTCCCGACTTCGCGCTCGTGGCGTGGGCGGCACACCTGCAGATGCGGCAGAACGATTTCGGCACGTTCTCGAAGCCGATCGCCCTGCGGGCCGGAGGCACGATGGCCTTCGAGGTGGTCGTCGTGCGTCGCGACGGATTCGACGGCGACATCGAGCTGTTCATGGAAGGCCTGCCTCCCGGCGTGCGGGCCGCGGGCCTGACGATCCCGGCCGGGAAGCAGCAGGGCATGCTCTTCGTCACCGCCGAGGAGACGGCCGTGCCGGCGATGTCGATCGCGAAGATCTTCGGTCGCGCCCGGATCGGCGACGCCGAGGTGACGCGACCGTGTCGGCTGGCCTCGGTGGTGTGGTCGATCGAGTACGCCCCGAACGACTTCCCGAGGTCACGGCTCACCGCCGACGTGCCGGTCTCCGTCACCGACTTCGAGAAGGCGACGGCGTCGATCGCGGCGGCGGAGCAGAAGGTGTGGGAGGCCCGTGTCGGCGAGGCGCTCACGATCCCCCTGAAGATCACGTGGCGCGAGGAGTTCAATGGCGCCTCGATCAAGCTCAAGCCCTACGGCACGGTGTTCGCCGGAGTGAAGCCGATCGACCTGCCGATGAAGGCGACCACCGCGGAGGTGGTCGTCGATCTGGCCGCCTTGAAGACGCCACCGGGCGAGTACGTGCTCGCGTTCAACGGCATCAGCGTGGCCAAGCATCGCTCGAATCCCGACGTCGTGAAGGTGGCCGAGGAGGAGAAGACGCGAGCGGCCGCGGAGGTCGCCGCTCGCACGGCGGCGGCGAAGGAGGCTGCCGACCGGGCGGCCAAGGCCGCCGATGCGGAGAAGGCCGAGGCGGGCAGGGGGGCGACGGCGGCCGCGGAACTCCAGAAATCGGCGGAGGCCGCGCTCGCCGAGGCGACCCGGCACGTGCAGGCGATGACCACGGCGGCGGCGCCGAAGGACATCCTCGATTTCGTCGTCTCCGAACCGATCCGGATCTCCGTCAAGGCGGCGGCCGCTCCGGACGGTGCGGCGAAGCCGTAGGCAGATGGTTCCGACGGTCGTGGATGACCGGTATCGGAGACGGCCGGCGGCTGCGCTCAGCCGATGAGTTCCGGAATCGGCCTGCCGTTCTCCACGAGCAGGGTCGGCCGGCCGGTGAAATCCTGGATCGTGACCGCCGAGGCATCGATGCCGAGGTGGTGGTAGATCGTCGCCAGGAAGTCGTGTGCCGTGCAGCGGCGGTCGATCACGGCCTCGGCGCGACGATCCGTCGCGCCGACCACCTGTCCGGGACGGATGCCGCCGCCGAACCAGATGTTGGAAAACGCCGCCGGCCAGTGGTCGCGGCCGGGTTGCTGCGTGCCGGCCGGTGCACTTCCAGGACCGCCCCCCGTGCTCGCTCCGTAGCTGATCTTCGGCGTGTGGCCGAACTCGCCGGTGACGACGACGAGCACGCGCTTGTCGAGCCCGCGGTCGTGGACATCCTCGATGAGCGCCGCCACCGCCTGGTCGTAGGCGTCGGCCCGATACCGCAGCGACTCGAAGATGTTGCAGTTGACGGCGTGGTCGTCCCAGTTGCCCACGCGCCCGCAGAGCGGACCGGACAACTGCGTGGTGACGATGTCGACGCCGGCCTCCACGAGCCGTCGGGCCATCAGCAGCTGCTGACCCCAGGCGTTGCGGCCGTAGCGGTCGCGCGTGCGGTCGTCCTCGCGCGACAGGTCGAAGGCCTCCTTGGCGCGGGGATCAGTGAGGAGCATCATCGCCTGCGCCTCGAACTGGTCGAGCGCCTCCATCTCCAGTTGGCGATCGACGGCCTGCTGCAGGTCGTCGAGTCGTTGCCGGAGGCCCGCGCGTCGGCCGAGGCGGGCCAGTTCGGCGGGGTTCGAGACGCCGAGGTGGGGCACCGAGAAGTTCGGCTGGTTCGGGTCGCCCGACACGGTGAACGGCTGGTAGGCGTCTCCCACGTAGGCGGGGCCGTGATAGCCGCCGAGCGGCCAGTTGATGCCGACGTAGCGGGGGAGGGGATTCTCCCGTGAGCCCGTGCGTGAGCGGAGGTAGTTCGTGGCGCACATCCAATCCGGATACTTGACCGCCGGCTTGTCCTGCGTGGCCATGTCGCCCGAGAGGAGCTGCATGGTGCCCGCGGGATGGCCCGGGGCCGTCTGCATCATCGACCGCACGGTGGTGAACTTGTCGGCGAGCGCCGCCTGCCGGGGAAGGAGCTCGGTGAAGTGCACCCCCGGGATCTTCGTGGGGATCGTGCGGAATGGGCCGCGGTATTCGCTCGACGCGTCGGGCTTCGGGTCGTAGGTGTCGAGCTGGGAGCAGCCGCCGGGCAGCCACACCATGATCACGGCGGTGGAGGACGGCGTGACGCCCGTCGGGTGCTCGGCCCGCAGGCGGAGCATGCCAGGCAGCGAGAGGCCGGCGAACCCCGCGAGGCCCGCCTGCAGAAAGTGCCGTCGATCTGCAGGCCCGGCGCAGTGCCGCATGCCGGTGGAACGAATGCCGCTCTTCATGACTTCCTCCTGCTCCGCTCTCGAGGTGGTGCCGCGCCCGGCGGTCCGCGTGCGACCGACGCCGCGATCCGTCAGTGGTTGAAGACGAATTCCTTGGTGTTCATGATCGCCCAGATGAGGTCCTCGAACCGCTCCTTGCGGGCGGCCTCGGCCCCCTTGCCGACGCCCGCCTCGGCGAGATAGGCCTGGGCGACGAGCAGTTCCTGCATCGTCGGTTCCCGGGAGAGGGCCGCGAGCGAGAGTTCGTGGATCTTTTCCGAGTCGGGGCGGGTCTCGCGGGCATACCTCGCGGCCCGGCCTCCGGCGGAGGAGAGTTTCGCCTTGATGTCGCCCGCGTTGATCATGAACAGGCTCTGCGTCAGGCTCGACGACTGCGACCGCTCGCACTCGCAGACGCTCAGGCTCGCCGGCCGGCCGAACGCCTTCAGGAACGGCGAGGAGGCGTTGTAGCTGTTGTCGGGCAGCGAGACCGCCCGGGTGCCGGCGGGCAGGTTGGCGAAGGACGTGGACGATTCGGCGACCCGGTCGATCGAGTCGAGCAGCACTTCCGCCGTCAGCCTTCGCGCGTAGGCACGGGAGAAGTTCTGCACGTCCCCCTCGTTGCCCTCGATGCCATCGGCCGCCTGGTAGGCCCGCGACCTCGTGATCGTCCGCACGAGGTCCTTCAGATCGAACTTCGACGCGACGAAGTGGTCGGCGAGCGCGGCAAGCAGACGGGGGTTGCTCGGGGGATTCGTGTCGCGCATGTCGTCTTCCGGCTCCACGAGCCCGCGTCCGAAGAAATGCTTCCAGTATCGATTGACGAGCACCCTCGCGAAGAACGGATTCGACGGCGAGGCCATCCAGTCGGCGAGGACGAGCCGCGGATCCTCGTCGGGCGTGATCGCAGGTGGCGAGCCGCCGAGGGCGACGGGCCGGACGGGGGAGGAGGACCGCGGGTTCGTGAAGCCCGCGAGGCCCCGCTTGTGGAAGATCTGGTCCTCGTTGCGGACGCTCGAGGGCTTGCGGCCGACCTGGCTGAAAAACGCGGCCATGCCGTAGTAGTCGTCCTGGCTCCAGCGCTCGAAGGGATGGTGATGGCACTGGGCACACTGCATCCGCACGCCCAGGAAGAGCTGGGCGACATCCTCGATCTGCTCCTTCGGGTCCTTCACCCGCTTGTACCAGGCCACCGGCGGGCTCGAGACGACCGTGCCTGTGGCGCCGATGAGTTCCCGCACGAAGGCGTCGTAGGGCTTGTTGGCGAGGAGGCTGTCGCGGATCCAGGAGTGGAAGGCGAAGTTCGAGAGCAGGTCGCTCGAGTCGTCGCGACGGTTCTTGAGCAGCGCCGTCCACTTGTTGGCGAAGAAGTCCGCGTAGGCGGGGCTCGCGAGCAGGGTCTCGACGAGCCGCTCCCGTTTGTCCGGGGCGCTGCTCACGAGGAATTCCGCGGCCGTCTCGGCGGTGGGAAGGGCGCCGGTGACGTCGAGGGAGACCCGCCGCAGGAACACGCCGTCACTGCATTCGGGTGACGCGGGGATGCCGAGCGCGGCGAGGTTCTCGAAGACGAGCTCGTCGATGAACGTGCGCGGAGCGGGCATCGGGGACGGTGGACCCGACGGGACGTCGAACGACGCGACGTTGACGATGCCCTGATAGCGGATCATGACCGTGGCCCGGCCGGCCACCTGTTGCACGTGGACCGTCCCGTCCGGATCGACCTCCACCCGGGCGGCGTCGTTCGTCTCGTACACGGCGAGGGGCGTGACGTCCCGACTGCCGCCGTCGGTGAACTTCGCGGTCACCTTGAGCCGCGGCGTGGCACCCTTCGCCACGGTCGCCGCCGCCGGTTCGACGTCGATCGCCACGACGGAGGCGTCGTCCGCGGAGGGAGGCGTCGCGCCCTGTTCGATCCAGCGGCGGATCGCGGCGTACTCCGGGGACGAGCGGTCGAGCCTGCGACCACCGCCATGGGTGACGCTCGCGGAGGCCTTGCGCAGCAGGAGGCTCTCGTCCGGCGCCGCGACCGAGATCCGTCGGCCCCGGGCCTCCTTGACGATGTGCTCGTAGTCCTCGGCAGGCTCGAACCCCAGCACGGACAGTCGGAATCCGTTCTGTCCGATTCCGGCCTTGGCATGGCACGAGCCGGAATTGCACCCCGCCTTCGTGAGCACGGGCATCACGTCGTTCACGAAACTCGCCCGGCCGGGCGTGGCCCCGTCGGCCGCGAAGCCTGCCACGGGGGAGATTGCCACCGGCAGGGCGGACAGGAGTACGCACGCGAGGGAGGGCGTGAAGGCACTCCAATCGTGCCCGGTGTGGGAATGAATGGGCCGCATGCTGCCGTCCCTTTCGCCTCGAACCGTCTTCCAGTCGTGCCGTGCCCGAGGTCAGCCCGAGAAGCGAAGCGGAGGGAATGCGGGGGTGGGGGCGGGCTGTTGGCAGTCGCACGCGCCGTCGGGAGACGTCCACGATCAACGACTTCCAGGCCGACCTGGTGACGTTGAGGGTGTCGCCGAGATTCCGACGAACTATGTAAGTATACCACCCACCTGTCGTGGATGCACCATGATCCGCAGCGTAGATCGCGTCGAACGATGCCGCCGCCAGCGGGCGTTGACCGGCCGTTCGCGATCATTCTGGAGATATTCGGCAGCCAGTCGTCGTCCCCTTCGTCCGCGGTCGCACCGGCCACCAGAGCGGGGGCCTCGTCGTGCTCCTCCCGCATCTGGCCGCCAAGGAATGACAGATAAAGGATAGCCCGGCCAACGACACTTCCGCGACCGAGTACGGGTAGGTGAGCGGCTTGTGATTTGCGGGCTGCCATCTCCTTGGCCCCAACAGGCGTTATTCGGAACGCCAGCCTTCCCCGCGGGAGTGGCGGTGTGCTTACCGTCGGTGCGGAGCGTCTCCGAGTTCGGTCGCCTGGCGGGTTCGCGATGCCTCGCTTCGTGTCTCGGTGAGAGGCTGTGAATGTCGACCGCGGGCACGTCGTCAGGCGAGCCTTGAAGGACGTCCCCATGGAAAGTGCACCTGCACGAACTCGCCCCAGTCGGTGGGCAGGCCGCGGGCAGGAGACAGCGGAGGCGTCTCGAGTGGTTCGCCGAGATGGGTCAGAATCTGACTTCACGCAGGCGAAGCCATCCTGGCCTTCTTCCGCTTGCGAACCTCCGGTTCGAAGTGAGCCGGCTCCTACCGGCCGTGTCCTCTGGGCCGGATGTCGGCGCCACAACTGGGGCACACGAGAGGAAACTCTTCCCCCACCCGGGCCATAAGTTTCGCCAAGGCGATCCGCGACGTGTCGTGCGAGGATCGCGTCATCCTGCTCGCTTCCGCGTGGTCTTTTGGATGGGATTCGATTGCGGAGCAAGCGGTCGACTTGCAGCCGGTGGGGTGACGCGTGGCGATCACGAACCGTGTTTCCTACGGGTAGAGGCTTGCCGCGGGGATGGGCTGCCGCGGCTGGAGCGGCGTTGACCACTCGAGCGTGATGCCGCCGCCCTCTTGCCCATTCGTGGAGGTGGCCTCGATCGGCACGCGGCGGCGCTGCAGCTTGATCGGCTTGCCGGCGATCTCCTCGCGCGTGGGCTTTGCCTCTTTCTGCTCGAGCACCGGCGACCGGTTGACCAGCAGCGTCAGCGTGCCGTCGGCGGTGGCGGTGAACGTGTGCGGCAGGCCCGCGTCGTCGTAGTCATTGCCGTCCACGACGAACTTGTCCACATACACCCACGAATCGCTCGACGCCTTGTTGCGCGGCTTTCCA
>CAIWZS010000265.1 GCA_903917235.1 uncultured Planctomycetaceae bacterium
AGTCGTTCAACCCCGGTCCGACGCGGCACTCCAGGCAAGACTAGAGGGCGATGCGATAGAGCGCCGCCTCGCTGCGGAGCAGGAGGTCGTCGCCGTCGAGGGCGTGCGAGGCATAGGTGCGTTCGCCGTCGCCGACGCGATTGCGGGCCAGTTCGACGAAGGTACGCCCGGCCTGGACGACGATCGTCTCTCCCGTTTCCTCCTGAAAGTAGACGCGGCCGGCCGCGTGGAGCGGCGACGCGGAATAGTTGCCGCCGAGACGCTGCACCCAGTGCTCGGCCCCGCTGCGGGCGTCGAGGCATGTCGCGATGCCATTGTCGGCCACGCAGTAGAACTCGTCGCCCACGACGAGCACCGACGGCGTGTGGGGCGCGCCCCGCTCGAGCTTCCAACGCACGTGCGTCGCCGTGACGTCGCCTCGCCCCCGGGGATCGATCGCGTAGAGGACCGGCCGGTCGTACCCCGAGCTGACGTAGACGAGCCCCGCCCCGTAGACGGGTCGTGGCGTGACCGAATAGCCGCCGGGATAGTTCACCCGCCAGATCTCCCTGCCGTCGGCCGGATCGTAGGCAAACACCGCGTCGCTGCCGGGACAGACCGCCTGCGCACGGCCGTCGACGTCGATCACGAGCGGTGTCGAGAACGAGAACCCCTTCGCCGGCGACGTGTCACGAGCCGTGCGCCACCGTTCCTCGCCGGTGGTCCTGTCGAGGCCGACGACGAACTGCGTGTCGCCGCCGTCGCAGCAGATCACGACCACGTCCCCTGCAAGCGCCGGGGACCCACCGTTGCCGTGCACCGGCTTGTAGTCGAGCACGCGTTGCCAGACCACGTCACCGGTGAGCGTCGTCCGCGCGGTTCCATGGGGACCGAAGTGCACGATCAGGTGGTCGCCATCCACCACGGGCGTCGGGCTCGCGTGGCTGTTCTTCTTGTGGATGGGCACCTGTCCTTCCTGACGGAACAGTTCCCTGGTCCAGTCCACCGTGCCCTTGGTCGCGTCGAGCCGCAGCAGCCGCAGCGAATGCCCCGCGTCATCGGGCACGGCGGTGGTGAGGTAGATGCCCCCGCGGCACACGACCGGCGACGACCACGCGAGGCCGGGCAGCGGCGTCTTCCAGACCACGCCCTCCGTCTCGCTCCAGCGCACCGGCGGGTCGGCGGCGGCATGGCCAGACCCGTCAGGCCCGCGAAACTGCGGCCAGTCGCCGCGTGCGAGCGGCATCGCCAGTGCGACGATGCACGCGATCACGGCGACCGGGCGAAGGCCGCCGGGGGAGCGCCCCGCCGCCCCCTCGATTCCGCCCCGAGCGGCCGCTCGCATGCGCCGCCACAACGAGTCGTTCTCGCACGGTGTCATGAGATGCCTCGATGCAGGGCTTTGGAAGTCGTGCGCAGCGGTGCGACCGAGCCCGACCAGAACGCTCGTGGTTCCCGCTGCGGCACGGGCAGCGTACGCCGACCGGGCAGCGCGTGCCACCGGTCGCGGGCCGCGCCCAGGTCTCGGCCCGCGCGACGCCCGCCCGACGATGGTGGCGGCGGTTGCGTGGACCGGTCGGCGGCGGATAGCCTGCCACCCATGCGGCGGCTGCTCTTCGTATTCTTCGTGCTGACGGGGGTCGCCGGCCCGGCGCGGGGCGCCGACGCGCCCGACGCGGTGGCGATCCTGCGGGCGGTGGGTCCCGAGGGCTCGGGAAACCCGGCGGCGACGGCGGCATGGCGGTCGCTCGCCGCCCTCGACGCGACGGCCATCCCGCGGGTGCTCGAGGGCCTCGATGGCGCCAATCCCTACGCGGCGAACTGGCTCCGTGCGGCGGTCGATGCCATCGCGGCACGCAGCGACACGCTCCCCGTCGACGCACTCGTCACGTACCTCGGCGACATCCGTCACGACCCGCGGGGGCGCCGCCTCGCCTGGGAACTGATCCGCGGTCGCGATGCCGCGGCCGCTGAGGCGCTCATCGATCGCATGCTCGATGATCCGAGCGTCGAACTGCGTCACGACGCCGTTCAGCGGGTCATCGATGCCGCGACGAGGCTCGACGCGGCGGGTGACGCCGGCGCGACGGCAGCCTACCGACGCGCCCTCGACGCGGCCCGCGACGTGGACCAGATCAAGGCGATCACCAAGGCACTCGAGAAGAAGGGCGAGGCGGTCGACCTGCCGCGTCACTTCGGGTTTCTCACCCACTGGCAGGTGATCGGTCCCTTCGACAACACCGCCGAGGCCGGGTTCGCGGCGGCGTACCCGCCGGAGGCCGTGGCCGGCATGCCACCCGACGCGGATGCCGCATGGCCGGGCAAGGATGGGAGCGACGTCCGCTGGAAGGCGTTCCTGACCGCGGATCCCTACGGCATGGTCGACATCAACAAGGCCTATCCGGGCCCGGATGACGGTCTCAAGGAGGTGGTCGCCTACGCATCGACCGGCTTCGCGTCGGATGCCGAGCGGGACGCGGAGATCAGGCTCGGCTGCAAGAATGCCTGGAAGGTCTGGCACAACGGCCGTCTGCTCTTCGGCCGTGACGAGTATCACCGCGGCATGCGCATCGATCAGTACCGCGTGCCGATCCGGCTGACGAAGGGGGCCAACCGCTTCCTCGTGAAGCTCTGCCAGGACGGCCAGACGCAGGACTGGACGAAGGAGTGGCAGTTCCAATTCCGCGTGTGCGATGCCGCGGGCACCGCGATCCTCGCCCTCGACCGACCCGCGGCGCCATCGGTGGGCCCGCCCCCGGCCGCGCCCTGAAACCCGCATCTCCGCTTTCCCCGCCGCTCCCCGCAGGCCGTTCTTTCATGCCTCCCGCCCGCGCGAACCGCCGACTGATCGGGGCCGTCGTCACCGCGTGCGTCGCCGGGATCGTCCTCCCGGGAGTGGCGGCCGACTGGCCGGGGTTCCGCGGTCCCGCCGGCAGCGGTGTCGCCGTGGGGCCCGACCTGCCGGCGACCCTGTCGCGCGAGAACATCGCGTGGTCGGTGGAGCTGCCGGGTCGCGGGCTGTCGGGCGCGATCGTCGCCGGCGACCGCGTGTTCGTGACCTGCTCGAGTGGGCCCGATCAGCAGCGGCTCCACGCGATCGCGCTCGACGCCGCCACCGGCCGCACGCTCTGGGAGCGGCAGTTCTGGGCGACGGGACGCACCATGTGCCACGGCAAGACGAGTGTCGCGGCGCCGACGCCGTGCTGGCACGAGGGCCGGCTCTACGCCCTCTGGTCGTCGAACGACCTTGTCTGCCTCGATCGCGACGGGGGGCTCGTGTGGTTCCGCGGACTCACCGCGGACTATCCCAACGTGAGCAACAGCCTCGGCATGACCAGCTCGCTCGTCGTCACGGACGGCACCGTCGTCGCGCAGGTGGAGAACGACAGCGAGTCGTACGCGCTCGGGATCGACGCGGCGACCGGCGAGAACCGCTGGCGCATCGACCGGCCGAAGGCGGCCAACTGGACGTCGCCCCTCGTCGTCTCGCCGGGTCTCGTCGCACTCCAGTCGAAGACCGGCCTCGACGTCGTGCGGACGAACGACGGAGGCGTGGCGTGGTCGTACGACGGGGGTGCCGCGACGATCCCCTCCGGCTGCGTGCTCGATGGCGTGCTCTACGTGCCCTCGCACGGCGTGACCGCCCTGGCGTCCCCCGACGGCGACGGCACGAAGCCGCGGCAGCTCTGGCGTTCGAGCCGGCTGAGTCCCGGCACGCCGAGCGCAGTCGCGAGCGGCGGTCGCGTCTTCGCCCTCGGCAAGGCCGACGTGCTCACCGCCGGTTCGATCACCGACGGCGAACGGCTCTGGCAGCTGCGGCTCCAGGGGCCGTTCAGCGCGACGCCCGCGATCGTGGGCGACCGGATGATCTGCGTGAGCGAGAAGGGGCTCGTGCAGATCGTCGACGTCGCCGGCGACGAGGGCCGCGTGCTCGCGACGCTCGACCTCGAGGACGAGGTGCTCGCCTCGCCCGCGGTGGCCGACGGCGCGGTCTACGTCCGCACCAACGCGCGGCTCACGAAGCTCATCGCGCGGTGAGCGTTTTCCCGGCGTCGCGATCCATGACCGCATCGACGACCGCCGGCCCCTCCCTTCCCGGTGCACGCGATCCGCGGCGCCTGCGATCGCAGCGCTGGTTCGCCCCGGACGATCTCCGCAGCTTCGGCCATCGCAGCCGGCTGCGGCAGATGGGCTACGCGGCCGAGGAGGCCGAGGGACGGCCGGTCATCGCCATCCTCAACTCGTGGAGCGACCTGTCGCAGTGCCACACGCACTTCCCGGAGCGGGTGC
>CAIWZS010000266.1 GCA_903917235.1 uncultured Planctomycetaceae bacterium
GTTTCTCGCTCGCCGCCGACACGACGGGCACGACGAGCTTCAACGGCCCGGTGGGCGGTACGGCGCGGCTCGTGAGCCTCGCGACGAACGCCGGCGGCACGACGGGGATCAACGGCGGTGCGATCAGGACCAGCGGCGCGGCTGGTCAGGTGTTCAACGATGCGGTGCTGCTCGGCGCGGACGCGACGCTCGACGCGGCCGCCGGTGCGATCACCTTCGCGACGACGCTCGACGGTGGGTTCGCGCTCGCCGCCGACACGACCGGCACGACAAGTTTCATCGGAACGGTGGGAGGCGACGAGGCGCTTGCGAGCCTGGTGACGGACGCGGGTGGTACGACGCTCATCGGCGGCGCATCGGTGAGGACCGTCGGCGTGCAGACCTTTGACGATCCGGTCGTATTGGCCCTGGTTCAGTCAGGCATCGTCTCGGCTTCGGTGACCGACCTGATCCTCCAAGGCTCCACGGTGACCACTCGGCAGACGTTGACGGGAGGTGGTCGAGGCCTGATCGTCCGGGGAGATGCGGTTTTTGGAGATGCCCCGGAGGACGCGGTGACGGGGCTTACGCAACTCGAAGTCGTCGGATCGACCCTGCTGAACGGCTCTCTCGTCATCACGGACCTGATGCAGTCGTATGGCGGTGTGGTGACGCTTGGAAGCGATGTTCAATTGGACGCCGGCGGGCTCGTGTTCTCCGCGGGGGTGGTCGGACCCGCCCGCACGTTCGCCATGGCCGCGGGTGGGCAGGGAGTGCTCTTCGCGGGCGACGTGGGCACGGCCGCCGATCCGCTCGGGCCGATCTGGATCGTGGCTTCCGGAGCCGTGACGATCGATGCGACGATCTACTCCACCGGCCCGGTGCACATCGATTCCACGGGGTCCACGGTCGGCGGAAACACCTTCGGGGCGATCCGCGTCCCGTCCGGACAGGTCGTGCTCGCCGCGGCTCAAGGTATCGGCACGGATGCGGCTCTGGCGATCGAAGCCGCGAGCGTGGTGGCGTCTTCCAGTGGTGGCGGCATCGCCCTGCGCGGGATCGGCGACATCGTCGTGGGAGCCCCCGGGATCGTTGCTCCGGGCGCGATCACCCTGACCACCGGCGGCAGGATCCGGGTCCTCGCCGGCAATACGATCGCATCAGGCACCGCCGTGGGTGTGGACTCGCCGATTCATTGGGAACTCGCCGGAGCCGCCGACTCGGGGCCGGGATCGCTCCGGGACGTGATCACGAAGGCGAATGCGACCCGCGTGGCGGGAGTGGTCGAATTCGGCACGAACCCGCTGACGCTGGAACTCGCCTCTGAATTGCCCGAGATCACGACGTCTCTCACGATCGACGGCCGGAATCAAGTCGCGTTTTCCGGGCGCCATTCGGTGGCCAACGGCCTGACGTTCGCTTCCACGGCGGTGGGCAGCGTGCTCCGCGGGGTCGCGATCGAGGGATTCCGTGATTACGGCATCCGGTTGCTCGACGTGGCGAACGTCGTGGTGGACGACGTTCGGGTCACCGGGTCGAACACCCGTCAGTCGATGGGCCTCCTTGCGACGGGTGACCTGACCGGCACGACGATCGTGGCGAGCAGGTTCTCGGGCGGCCTGCGCGGGGCGCTTCTCACCGGCGCCAGGAACCTCGTCTTTGGTGAGATCGGCCGGGGCAACCTGTTGACGGGGAATCGACCGGTGCCGGGCACGCAGTTCGCGGGCACGGGCATCCGTGCCGAGGGTGACTGCCGCGGCACGATCGTGCAGGGGAACACCTTCTCGAATAATCGCTACGGCTTCGCATTCATCGGGGCTCGTCATCTGCGTCTGACTCGCAACCACTTCGAACGCAACCAGTTCACCGCGATCTTCATGCAGGGCAACAATGCCGGCAGCAGCCGGGCCGGCAATACGTTCGGGGTCGGCAACAGGACGCAGGCTCGCTCCGTGACGCGTTCGCGATCGACCGACGTGTGATCGCCGCAGACGGCTCGTCGGGTCCGTGGTCGACGGTCACACGCGGGCGGGGGGCTCAAGCCGCCCGCCGAGTGAGCGCTTCCGCGGCCGAGTCGGCGAATCGGCAGCCGAGATCGGCCAGCCACGTCTCGTGCATCGAGCGATTCTTGTGATAGTCGTTGGCCACGAGCGTGACTTGGCGGCCGGCGTGGAGGCCTGCGATCGCGAAGTGCAGGCGGTCGGTCACGATCCGTCGATGCCGGGCGGCGATCCGCATGTAGACGCGAGGATCCTGCGTGAGCCGCACCGGATCGGTCGCGACGAGGGGCTTGCGGCCGATGCGTTCCTGGTCTCGACGCAGGAAGATGCCCAGATCACGGTCGGCACGGGGTGGATCGTCCGTGACGAGGGCCAGCGCGAGATCCGGTCCCAGCACCCCGTCGTGTCGGAAGCGGAGACTGGCCCGCTCGCGCACGAACACACGGGTGAAGTGCCGGGATTCCGGGTCGGTGAACGACTGGGGCAGGATGACGACCGGCAGCCCGGTGTCGATCGCGGCCCCGCGCAGGGCGTGGTTGCCGGCGTAGCGGGTGCCCATGTTGCCGCCGCCCCCGAAAGCGAGCAGGTCGATTCCGTCACAATCGGATGGCACACCGGGCCGCCATGGGCGCCACTGGATTCCATACGTCGTGAAGAGCTGGATCATCGCGACCTCGATCAGTCGATCACCCACGTTGCCCTCGGGCCGCACGTAGCCGACCCTCCGGCCGACGAGAGGTTCGAACACGTGCGCGCACGAGTCCGGCGGGAGCAGTCGGGAGCGTCCGCCACGGGGCGGCGACGCGCATCCGTCCTTCACGTAACACGCGGCCGGACGATCCACGGCACGGCGGAGAACGCGAATCCAGGGATGCATGGCCTAGGCTGCCCGTCGTGCGTGCGATACCGACACGGGGGACGCCAGTCGTACGATCACCGGCGCATCGGTCGGCTTGACGAGGCCGTCCTGACAGAACGTCGGGCGGTTCGGCAGGGACTCGAAGTAGGCAAGGTTCGCCGTGCCCGCGTTGTTGCGGGAAAACGTCGGCGCGGCCGGATGCCAGAGGTGGATGGGCGCGGTGCGGAGGAGGATGGACCAGGTGCGAAGGCCCGCCCGCTCGAGGCGGACCTGCAGGTCACGGTCCTCGAGACCCCATCCCACGAATTGCTCGTCGAAGCCGTTGACTCGCTCGTAGTCGGACCGCCAGAGCGCGATGTTGTTGCCCGAGAGACGCGGCCGTGTCGGTATCCGACACGCTTCGTACACTTTCGCCCTCAGGGCCTTCCCGGCGAGGCGACGCCGCTCGGCGACGGGAAGTCGCGAGGGAAAACGTCCCGCACGCAACTCGGCGGCACCGATGCTCTCGGACGCGTCGCGGTCGAGTCGCAGGCAGTCGCCGGCCACCACCCTGCCCTGCCTGCGGGCCGCGAGGTGGGCACTCAGGTGGTTCGGGGGAAGGATACAGTCACCGTCCGTGAAGAGCAGGTAGGGAGCCGTCGACGCCGCCACTCCCTCGTTGCGGCACCGTGCCAGGCGGAAACCGTCGTGCTGATGGGTCGTGAAGCTGAGGGGAAAGGAGACGCGTCGAGCGATCGTGGCGACCAATCGCAGGGTCTCGTCCCGGGAGCCATCATCGGTCACGACCACCTCGAAGCGGCCGTCGACGCCCTGTTGCGCCTCGAGGGAGGCGAGGCAGCGCTCGAGGTGCCCGGGGCGCTCGAAGGTCGAGACGAGTACGGCGATCTCCACGGCGATGTCCTCGGGGTCCGGCTCGCGTCACATGCCCGCGGATACAATCGGGCGGGAGGGGAAATCGGCCCGCCGCCTTCGGCCTTGCTACAAAAATCACCGATGTCCGCGTGGAAGACCGGGGGGAAGATACGGAGTCGGGATACCTGGGGAACGACGGCCGAGAGTGTCGATCGGCGTCCCGTTCGGACCCGCGAGGATCGGATCGCGACCCGTAGCGGTCGCGTCGGCTCTATCGTCGCCCGGGTCGCGCCGGGGCCGGAAGCCTCGACCGATCGTGGCCACCTTGCGCAGATTTTCTGGGTCGCCAGGGGCGTGGGCGCCGGGAAAAAAGCGGTGTACGGTCCGATTCGCGTGGCGCGTCAAATCTGTCTTGCCGCATCCATGGAGTTCCGTCGGGGATGAAGATCGTCGTGACCGGAGGGGCCGGCTTCATCGGCAGCCATGTCGTCCGCGGGCTGCTGGACGCGGGGCATGAGGTGGTCGTCGTCGACGACTTGTCGAGTGGCTCGCGGGACAACCTGCCGACGGGGACCGAAGTCCATGCGATCGACATCATCGACCGTGAGGCGATCGCGAGCCTGTTCGACGGGAAGCGGCCCGACGCGGTGTGCCATCAGGCGGCACAGATCTCGGTCAGTCGGTCCGTGCGAGAGCCATTCATCGATGCACAGGCGAATTGCATCGGACTCATCAATGTGCTCGATGCCGCCGTCTCGTCCGGCTGCCGGCGGGCCGTGTTTGCGTCCAGCGGTGGTGTGCTCTACGGCGACGTGGCCGCACCGGCACCGGAGACGGCGACCGTCGAGCCGGTGAGCCCGTACGGAATCTCGAAGTGGGTCGGCGAGCGCTACCTCGGCTTCTTCGCCCGTGAACACGGACTGGCGGCCGTCGCCCTCCGCTACTCGAACGTCTACGGTCCGCGGCAGAATCCGCACGGCGAGGCGGGGGTCGTGGCGATCTTCACGCGGCGGCTGCTGGCCGGTGAAGCGGCGACGATCCACGGCGACGGCCGCTGTGTGCGGGACTACGTCCATGGAGCCGACGTGGCACGGGCCAATATCCTCGCGCTGACGGCCGACGTGCCGGCCATCCGGGCGGGGTCCCTCACCACCCTCAATATCGGCACCGGACTCGGCACCGACGTGAACCGTGTCGAGGCGATGATCCGTCGTCACGTCGGGGAGGTGGGGGCCGCCCGGGGGGCCCCGGCCCCGCCCCCCTCGCCCGGGCACGGCCCGGCGCGGGCCGGCGACCTCCGATCGAGCCTGCTCGACGCGTCGCTCGCGGCCGAAGTGCTCGGCTGGCGGCCGAGCGTGTCGCTCGACGAGGGCCTGCGGATGACCGTCGA
>CAIWZS010000267.1 GCA_903917235.1 uncultured Planctomycetaceae bacterium
AGGGAAGGAGCAGGTGAAGGCCAAGGTCGAGGAGATGCTCAGGAAACTGCCGTGACGGCAGGCGTCAGCCGAGGATCGCCCGGCTCGGCTCCCCCTCGTTGAGCGTCGGTCGCTCGGGCCGGCCCTTCGAGCGGAACTCGAGCGTCATGTGCGAGAGCCCGAGGAGGTGCAGGATCGTGGCGTGCAGGTCGTGCACGTGCACGCGGTCCTCGATCGCCCGCAGCCCGAGGTCGTCGGTCGCGCCCACCGTGCGACCACCGGGCAGGCCGGCGCCGGCCATCCACATCGTGAATCCGGTCGGATTGTGGTCGCGGCCGTCGCCCTGCTCGCTCATCGGTGTCCGGCCGAACTCACCTCCCCAGATCACGAGCGTCTCGTCGAGGAGCCCGCGTCGCTCGAGATCGATGAGCAGCCCGGCCACCGGCTGATCCATCTGCGTGCAGAGCGATGTGTGGTTCTTTTCGATGCCCTTGTGGGCGTCCCACTTGTTGCCCGCACCGTGGTAGAGCTGAACGAACCGCACACCGCGCTCGACGAGGCGGCGCGACAAGAGACAGAGTCGGCCGAAGGGAGCACATTCGTCGCGATCGATGCCGTAGAGCCGCCGCGTCTCCTCCGTCTCGCCCGCGAGATCCACCGCCTCCGGTCCCGACGCCTGCATGCGGAAGGCAAGTTCGTAGTTGCGGATGCGGGCCTCGAGCTCGGTCTGGCCGGCCCGCTCCGCGGCAAACTGCCCATCGATCTCCGCGAGCAGCCGCAGCTTCTCCGCCTGCCGACCCGCCGTCACGACCTCGGGCGGCCGCAGGTTCGGCACGGGCGTGTCGCCCCCCTGGAAACGCGTGCCCTGATAGATGGCGGGCATGAAGCCCGCGCCCCAGTTGCGCGGGCCATTGACCACCTGGGCGCTCGTGTCCTGCATGACGACGAAGGCGGGCAGATCCTCGTTCATCGCGCCCAGGCCGTAGGTGACCCACGCCCCGAGGCTCGGCCGGCCACCGAGGATGCTGCCGGTATTCATCTGGCAGATGCCGCCCGAGTGGTTGATGCCGTCGGAGACGCACGAGCGGATCACGGTGAGCTTGTCGGCGCAGCGTGCGATGTGCGGAATCCAGTCCGACACCCAGAGCCCCCCCTCGCCGTGCCGCGCCCACGTGCGCCGGTCGGCCAGCAGCGGAGACCGCGACTCGCCCATCGCCGTGATCACCTCGCCGAAACTCTCGGGGAGCGTCTGCCCCGCGAGATCACGGAGCCGCGGCTTGGGATCGAAGAGGTCGATGTGGCTCGGGCCTCCCTCCATGAAGAGAAAGATGACGCTCTTCGCCCGGGGCGGATGGTGCGGCGGCCGCGGCGCGAGCGGCGACGGCCCCGCCGATGCACCGGCATCGCGTGCAAGCAGCGACGCAAGCGCGAGGCTCCCGAAACCGAGCCCGGCCGTTTCGAGGAACGCCCGGCGGCCGAGTGGCGGCAGGGCGGTCGCATTCGCACGCCTGGAGGCGTGCGCCACGGCGGGCATGGAGCAGGCAGCGGCCTCGTCAGTCGACATACAGGAACTCGCTCGAGTTGAAGAGGACGTGGCAGAGATCGACGAGGGCCTCGTCCGCGCCACCGACGGCGGTGGTCGAGCGCGGCAGGATCGTCCGCCCTTGGTCGGACGAGTCGTGTGCGAAGCCCGCTGCCTCCTCGAACCGCCACTCTCCGACGCGGTCGGGCGACGGGGCCCCGCCGTCCATCCACAATTCACCCCGTTCGAGGGTGCGGGCGGTGAGACGCACGTCGTCGATGAGTCCGTCCCACACGCTCTCCGAGAGGGCCGTCGCCGGCCCGCCCCGACGATCACGGCCACCGATCGTCAGGTCGAGCGTGCCGCCATGTCCTCCAGCAAAGGCGTGCGGCACCTTCTTCACGATCGTCTCGGCATCGCTGTCGGAGAGGTCGCGCACGACGAACGTGACGTGGCCCTGGCCGCCCGCGTCGGTGTGCACGCTGGCCGAGACGGCATACGGCACGTTCAGGTTGACGTGGATGTCGGAGGGCACCACCTGGTAGCCCCCCTTGCCGTCGCACACTTGCACGATGAGGTTTCGCGGGCGGTAGGCCGATTTCTCGCTCGTCACGCCGAGCGACCAGCCGGCGTCGGCATGCAGGCCGCTCCAACGAGCCGCAATCGTGCGCACCGTGGCATCGGGAAAGAGCGATCGCAGGACGAAGGAGGCCTCGATCGTGAAGTCACCCTGCGGCAGCGCCGGCGCAGCAGCCGGGGAGGTCACGTGCAACGCGGCTCCCTTCGTCGTCGGATCGATGACCGCCGCCTGCCCCTCGCGCTGTGGCATCGGGGCGGCGACCCACCCGGCCGACGGCGCCGGCTCGGCCCGCGTCTCGGCGGCACGCGCGGCGAGGAACGCGGCGAGCCGGGCGACCGTCGCGTCGGACACCCCGGGCCCGAAGACCGCGGCCGCCGCCACCGCGGCCCGTGCCGCATCCGTCGGATCGGCCGTGCGGTCGACCCGTGCGGCAAGCTCCTGGGCGCGGGCGAGTGTCCACTCGCCGTTGATCAGGAACAGTGACTGGGTCGGCGTCGTGGTGACGTTCCGCAGCGGCGTGCTCAGGTAGGCGTCGGCACCGTCGAAGACGTCGAAGAGCGGATCGCGCGTGTTGCGCAGCTGCGTCGTGTAGATTCCGCGTCGTGGGGCGCTCGCCGGCACGCCGGGCCCGTGCATCGTCCGGTCGAGGACGCCGGCCGCGAGGAGGGCCGAGTCACGCACCTGCTCCGCGTCGAGCCGGCGGCAGGGCGCCCGCCAGACGAGGACGTTCAGGGGATCGATCTGCGGGGCCGCGCCCGGCGACACCGGCCGCGACGACTGCCGGTAGGTCGCCGACGTGAGCATCAGTCGCTCGACATGCTTGATGCTCCACCCGCTCGCGACGAATTCGGCCGCGAGCCAGTCGAGCAGCTCGGGATGGCTCGGTCGCTCGCCGAGGTGACCGAAGTCGCTCGCACTGGCCACGAGCCCGCGACCGAAGTGTCGCTGCCAGAGCCGATTGACGAGCACGCGGGCCGTCAGCGGATTCGAGGGGCTCGTCACCCAGCGGGCAAGCGCCGTGCGCCTGCCGGTCGACCCCTTCGTGAACGGTCCCGGAGGCAGCGGCGTGCATGCGGCCTCTTCGCCGCCGAGCACCTCGGGAAACCCCGGCTCGAGGTCCTCGCGTCCACGACCGCCAGGGATCCGCGTCGGCGGCGCCACGGGCCCCACGTCGGTCACCGACGCGGCCGTGGCGAGCGGCTGCGGCCTGCGGTCGTCGAATGCCGCCAGTTCCTTCACGAGGGCCTCGTACGAGTCCTTGCGTTCCCCGGCCAACGCCTTGGCGACCGCATCGGGCCGCACCTGCCGCGCGGCGAGCTGCACGAGCTGCTCCTCCTCCGGCGACCGGGCGTCGGGCGACGCCTGGAAGAATGCCTGGATGTCCGCGGGAAACCGTCCGAGCAGCTTGCCGGCACGCACTTCCACCGTCGGATCGAGGAGCCGGTCGATCCGCGTGGCGACATCGCCTGCCGCCGCGCGCCACTCGTGCAGGCGACGCTCATGATCGAGCCGCGCGGCGGCGTCCACGAGCGGGACGTCGTCGCGCCACGTCATCGGTGCGAAGAACGCGCGGAGCCGATAGTAGTCGCGCTGGAGCAGCGGGTCGAACTTGTGGTCGTGGCACTTCGCGCAGCTCATGCCGAGCGCGAGAAACACGTCGGCGGTCACGTCCGTGATCTCGTCGACGATGCTCGTCCACTGCCCGCGCACGTCGGCCTGGTTGTATTCGTATGGACCGTGCCGCATGAACCCGGTCGCCACGATCGCCCCGGGATCGTCGGGCGCGATCTCGTCTCCCGCCAGCTGCTCGGCGACGAAGCGGTCGTACGGCATGTCGGCATTGAGGGCGTCGATCACCCAGTCGCGATAGCGCCAGGCCTGCTGCCGGAACGCATCCTGCCGGAATCCGTCGCTGTCGGCGTAGCGCACGAGGTCGAGCCAGTGTCGCGCGAGCCGCTCACCGTAGCGCGGGTCGGCGAGCAGGCGGTCGACCAGCCGATCGACCGCGGTCGGGGACGGGTCGGCGAGAAACGTCGCCGCCTCGTCGTCGGTCGGCGGCATGCCGGTGACGTCGAGGAACAGCCGTCGCAGGAGCACCGCCGGCGACGCCGGCTCGGCGGGCGCGAGCCCCTCGGTCGCGAGCCGCGCGCGGATGAAGCAGTCGATCGGATGCGTCGCCCCGCCCGCATCCGCCGCCGGCACCGCAGGACGCGCGACCGGGCGATAGGCCCACCACGCCCGGTCCTCGGCCGTGATCTTCGCCTCTTTGCGGGCTCCGACCGACGCCTCCGCCGACGCACCGGGCCAGGGCGCGCCGAGTGCCACCCAACGCTCGAGCACCGCGATCTGGTCGTCGGGCAGGCGGCCGTCGGGCGGCATGTTCCAGCCGTCGTGCCGGATCGCCGCAACGAGGTTGCTCGCCTCGACGTCACCGGGCACGATCGCCGGGCCCGAATCCCCTCCGGCGAGCAGTGCGGCGAGACTGTCCACACGCAGATCGCCCCGCTGTTTGTCGGGGCCATGGCAGCCGACACAGCGGGCGACGAGCACGGGCCGCACCTGCGACTCGAAGAATGTGAGCGCTGCGGCGTCGGGTGCCGCTCGTGGCGATGTCGAGTCGGTCACATCCGCCGGCGTGCCATCGCCGGCGCGCTCGCGAGCAGGGTCGGAGCCTGTCGCCGGATCGGGCGCACCGCCACCGAGGATGGCGGCGAGGACGAGCATGGCCGCGCCGCCACGCCACACCACACGCGCTCGAGTGCGGGCGTCGGGGCAGGGCAGGGGGCGGACGCCGGCCGGCGCCTGCGGCCTGCGAAGCGGCGAGTTGACACGCCTGTCGGCGGCCATGGCACACGTCCCGTTCACGTCGGCTTCCGCACCCCGCGCCGCCGCGCACCTGCCACGCGGTTTCCGGTGTCAGGGAATGGCGACGAGATCGGCATCCCGACTCCTGATTCTGGGGTTTTTTGGCACACTCAGTATAGTCCGGCCGATTTCGACCCCGGGACCCGCCACCGATGCGTCCGAGAGGCCTTGTCGCGGTGCTCGCGCTCGCATCGCTCGCGATGCTGCCGCCCACCGCAGTGGGTGCCGACACGGGAGGCGATGACCGGCTCGTGGCGCAGGCCGTCGCGGCCATGCAGCGAGCCACGGCGTTTTTTCATGGACGGGTCGTGGTCCGCGGTGGGTATGTCTGGGAGTGCTCCGCCAACCTCCAGTCGCGCCGCGGCGAACGCAAGGCGGGCGCGACCGAGATCTGGGTGCAGCCTCCCGGTACGCCGACGGTCGGCATGGCATTCCTCGATGCGCACGCGGCGACGGGCGACGCGTCGCACCTCCTCGCGGCGCGGGATGCCGCACGGGCGCTGCTCCACGGGCAGCTCGCGTCGGGTGGCTGGACCGACAGCATCGACTTCGACCCACAGAGTCGCACGGCCGACCGTTACCGCAACGGTCAGGGCCGCGCGAAGGGCCGGAATTACTCGACGCTCGACGACGACAAGACCCAGTCGGCGCTCCGCTTCCTCATGCGGCTCGACGAGCGGCTCGGGTTCGAGGATGCCGACCTGCACGAGGGCGTCATGGTCGCGCTCGACGCCGTGCTCGCGGCCCAGTTTTCCTCGGGTGGGTATCCGCAGGGCTGGCGCGCGCCGGTGGATCAGCACCCGGTGCTGCGGGCGTCGTACCCCGACTACGACTGGCGCACCGACAAACGCGTCAAGGACTACTGGGACCTGCCCACGCTCAACGACGGCCTCGCCGGCAGCGTCGCCCGCACGCTCCACATGGCCCACGGCACCTACCACGACGATCGCTTCCGCCGCGCGCTCGAACGACTCGGCGAGTTTCTTCTGCTCGCGCAGATGCCCGAGCCGCAGCCGGCGTGGGCGCAGCAGTACACGTTCGACATGCACCCGGCGTGGGCACGCACGTTCGAGCCGCCGGCGGTCGCCGGCTCCGAGTCGGAAGACGTCGTGGAGACGCTCGTCTTTCTGTACGGCATCACGGGCGATCGTCGCCTGCTCGACGCGGCCGCTCCGGCGCTTGCATGGATGCGACGGTCGCTCCTGCCCGACGGCCGCCTCGCCCGCTTCTACGAACTGCGCACGAACCGCCCGCTCTACCTGACGCGCGACACCTATGAACTGACGCACGACGACGATCGCCTGCCGACGCACTACTCCTTCGCGAAGCGGCCCCGCCTCGAGACGCTCGAGCGGCAGCTCGCGGCCGCTCGAGCGGGCACAAACACCACCGAGACGGCCCCGAGCCTCGAGACGCTCCGGCGCGACGCCGAGCGGATCATCAAGGCGCTCGACGACGAGGGCCGCTGGCTGGCCACGGACGACGGCAAGCCCTGGCCCACGGGGCGTGCGGTCACGCCGCAAGACGGTGGCGACGCGGTGATCTCGAGCACGCTCTTCAGCCGCAACCTCTCTCGTCTGGCGGCCTTCGTGACGGCAGCCCGCGCGGCCGCCGCGAGCGTCGTCCCCGGCTCAGCCCAGCCCACGGAAGTTCGGCCGCAGGCGATACGAGCCGCTCGGATGGAGCCGCAGGATGCCGACCAGATCACCGGCCGGGTCGAGCGCCGCGACGTTTTCAGCCGGTGAAGCCCCGACGTCGGCCGCACGCGGCAGCCCCCGAGACGCGAGGTCGGCCGGCGACACGAACGCGCCGCGGATGGCCTGATCGAGTACGACGCCGTCGAGCACGACCCGCTCGAGCTGTGGCACCGCGTCGACCGGCAGCCGCAGCGACTCCCGCACCATGCCCGCCTCGATCCGCTCGAGCGGCACCGCGTCGGCGAGCGTGAACGGACCGACCGCGGTGCGGCGCAGCGCCGACATGACGGCCCGCGTGCCGAGGGCGATCGCGAGGTCGCGGCCGAGCGCACGAATGAACGTGCCCGAGGAGCAGACGATGTCGAGGTCGAGCCGTGGCCAGTCGTAGTCGGTGACGACGAGGCGGTCGATGTGCACCGGCTTCGGCGCGAGCGCGACGGCCTTGCCGGCACGGGCGAGCGCGTAGGCGCGTTTTCCCGCCACATGCGCCGCCGAATAGTCGCAGGGACGCTGGAGGATGTCGCCGCGGAAGGCCGGCAGGGCCGCCTCGACAGCCGCGCGCGACGGCTGCACCGGCTGCGTCTCCTCCTCGACGGGCGTCTCCATGTCGTCGGACGCACTCGAACGGCCCAGCAGGAACGTGGCCTCGTAGCGTTTCGGAAGCTCGTGGAGCAGCTCGACGAGCCGCGTCACGGCGCCGACGCACAGGAGCATCACGCCGCGCGCGAGTGGGTCGAGCGTGCCGGCGTGGCCGACCGACTTCGTGCCGAGGGCCCGTCCGACCACGTCCACGAGGCGGCGCGACGTCATGCCCGCCGGCTTGTCGACGACGATCAGACCGTCGAGCTGGTGCGTGGTTCGTTCCGGCATCGGATGGGAAAAGCGTAGAGGTCGGCAATCTCGGACACGGTGCGGCCGCCGACGCGGACGGCGGCCCGCAGGCGGGCGGGATCGTCCACGGCACCTGCCACGAGCCGGTCAAACTTGACGGCGAGCAGGCGGTCGGTCTGCAGGGGATCCGACCTCGCGTGCCCGAGGGGATGGACCACAAGGTCGCTCGCGCGGCGCCCCAGCGTGTCATGCTCGATCTCGACGCTCGTGGGAATGCCGGCGGGATACCGCCGGTCGTAGTCGGAACCACCGTGCACGATCTCGATCCGTTCGATGATGCGGGCCACCGCCGGATCCGCGATCGCGTGATCGGAATAGTCCTCCGGCACGAGCATGAGCGATTCCCATCCCGGCGTGGTGCCGGTGGCCGCGGCGTCACGCGCCTTCAGGAGCGTGCGGGCCACGATGTACGGCAGCGAGTGGTCCGCCGACTGCCGGGTGGTGGGCGTGCGTTTCGCGGGATCGGCGATGATCGAGTACGCGGGCTCGTAGATGACGATCCGCACGCGCCGCAGCCGGTCGGGATCGATCGCGAGCGCCGGCTCCGCGGCGAGGAGATCGACGACCGCCTGGAGGGCACCGGCCGACTGGTGCTCGTAGAGGCCGAGCTTGAAGTGCATGCCGTGAATGGCGAAGGCGTCGCCCGACACGCCGAGTTCGAGGTCGAAGGGGCTCGTGCCGTCCGGGCACGGCTCATGGAGGCGGTAGATCGCCAGCGGATTTCGGAAGACGTCGGCCGGTCCGCGAAACCCGTCGAGCGATCGTCGCGCGGAAAGCACGGCCACCTCGGCCGCGAGTGCGGCCGACGCGCCCTTCGAGTCGGAGAGCTGGTGGCCGGCGCGGATGGCGCGGAACGGCACGTAGTGCGCGACCGCCATGCCGATCGCCGATTCGATCTGACCGAGTGTGCCGCCGAGCGCCGCGGCATAGGCCGCCGCACAGGCCACGGTGCCGTGATGCACGTGGTCGATCGCATAGCGGCGAAGCGCGAACACCTCGGCGAGCCGACCACGGATCTCGTCGATGAGCAGCATCACGCGGAGCGTCGCATCACCGTCGAGCCCGGCCTCCCGCGCCGCGGCGAGCGCGACCGGATAGAAGTCGTTGTGACCGAACTCCCCCGCCGTCCGCCCCGCGGCCGCGTCGTATCCGAAGTTCGTGCCGTTCGCGTCCCATTCCCGCATGGCCGAGGCGTTGGCGGCCACCGCCTTCTCGACCGCGCAGGCGAGGGGCGCCCCGTCGACGACGCCGCCGAGGCACACGGCACCCAGCGAGCCGGCCGACGGCGGCGCGGCGAGCGCCTCACGCCTGAGCACGGTCGGCGCCGTCGCACCGTGGGCGATCGCCGAGACGCCGCAGCCGACGGCGTCGAGGTGGAACCGTTCGAGCCGGGCGAGCGTCGCGGTGCCGATCGGCTGCGGATCGAAGAGAAACGCGCGGCAGTAGCACGCGAGCCCGGCGGCCTGGTTCTCGGTGCGGCGCAGGATCACGGTGGGCGACGGGGGCATGGCGGGCTCGCAGGTGGACGGAGCCACGTTGTACCCGCCGTGATCACAGCCGGGAAAAGCCCGCACCCCGCGCGGGAGTGTCGCCGGGCTACACTTGAGGTTATGCAGCCGACCCAGATCGGACCGTACCTGATCCGCCGCCGCCTCGGCCGGGGTGGCATGGGCGCCGTGTACGAGGCCGAGGACCCCATGAGCGGGGAGGTCGTGGCGGTCAAGGTGCTCTCGGCCCAGTTCGGCGACGACGTGGCCCTGCGCCGCCGATTCGACGTCGAGATCGAGACGCTCAAGGCGCTGCGCCATCCGGGGATCGTGCGGCTCCTGGCGTTCGGTGAGGAGGATGGTCAGCCCTATTTCGCGATGGAACTCGTGCGTGGCCGCAGCCTCGAGGACCTCATCCGGGCCGGCCGTCGCTTCACGTGGCAGGAGACGGTGTCGATCGCGACGGAGATCGCCGCCGCACTCAAGGCGGCGCACGACCAGGGCATCGTCCATCGCGATCTCAAGCCGGCCAACCTGCTTTTTCTTGACGAGCCGCAGCCCGGCTCCGGCAGCGTCAAGCTCGCCGACTTCGGCATCGCACGCCTCTTCGGAGATGGCGGGCAGACCCAGGCGGGCACGGTCGTCGGCACCGTGGAGTACATGGCCCCGGAGCAGGCCGCCGGCCAACCGGTCGATCATCGCGGTGACCTGTACGCCCTCGGACTGGTGATGTTCGCGATGCTCGCCGGGCGCCCGCCGTTCCAGGGCGGGCAGCCGCTGCAGGTGCTTGATCGCCAGAAGCGCGAGGTCCCTCCGCGGGTCTCGTCACTCGCGTCGGACGTGCCGCCCCACCTCGACGAACTCATCGCGAGGCTGCTCGCGAAGGATCCCGCGAAGCGTCCCGCAAACTCCCTCGCACTCACCCGCCTGCTCGGCGCGATCGTCGCCCTCTACGCGGCGCCGGCACCGACCGTACCGGGAATCGATCCGGAGGCGGCGCCCCCGGACGTCGACCTTCTCGCGCAGACGCGGCCGGGAACCGTCGCGAAGCCCCGCGGCCCCGCCGTATCGCCGAACGCGGGCACGGAACGGATGCGGCCTCCCGATGCACCGACCTCGGCCCTCGAACTCGACGGTTCCGCGTGGGGCGTCGATGAACCGGGCCTCGCACGTCAGCCCACCACCCCCGAGTCCGGCCGGACGCAGCGGGCACCCGCTCGCGTCACCCGGCACACGACCGTGGAGGAGGAACGGCTCGCGCGCGAGTCGCTCGCCGCCCGCGAACGGTTCTGGGAGACCACGCTCCGCGTCCTCGGCGCGCTCGGCATCGCCGTGGTCGTCGCCGGAGGTGCGTGGATGATGACGCGTCGCCCCGGCCCCGACGAACTGCGGGCCGACATCCAGGCGGCGATCCAGATGAATCCCGATCGCATCGACGGCCTCAAGGACGCCTATCCGCTCCTCGAAAACTTTCTCGAGTGGTATGCGGATGATCCACGTGCGGAGGAGATGCGATCCCTCCAGCGCGAGGTGGACGTCGATCGGCTGCGGAAGCGGGTCGATCTCAAGGCCAAGCTGTCGAAGCCGCCGCACCTCCGCGTCGAGCACGAGTATCGCCAGGCGATGGCGCTCAAGGCGTCGGACTCCCCCGCCTGTCAGCGTGCGCTCGAGGAGATCCTGCGATTGCCGCCCGACCTGCTGACGACCGTGGTGACACCGGGTGCCGACGAGGACGACCTCATGACCCAGCCCGCACTCTGGACCGCGCTCGTCAAGCAGCAGCTCGACGCCCTCCGCACGCTCGACGCCATGGAGCGGCGGGTGCTCCAGCAGGATGCCGCCAACGAGCGGCGGTAGCGCGTCGGCGTTCCCGACCGCGGTGCTCTGCCGCACGAAAACCGCCCGAGGATTCCTCATGCCCCCGTCCGCATCGACTTCCGCGACCGACCCTCGGCCCCGCAGCCACGCCGCCTTCGCGCGG
Organism: uncultured Planctomycetaceae bacterium; assembly: GCA_903917235.1. Classification (GTDB taxonomy): domain Bacteria; phylum Planctomycetota; class Planctomycetia; order Pirellulales; family UBA1268; genus QWPN01. The sequence continues at coordinate 11,003 of CAIWZS010000267.1, forward strand.
GCCCGGCAGCTCATCCCGGGCGGCGTGAACTCCCCGGCCCGCGCCTTCGGCGCGGTCGGCGGCGAACCGATCTTCTTCGCGCGGGCCGAGGGACAGTGGCTCACCGACGTCGACGGACACACCTACCTCGACTACATCGGCTCCTGGGGACCGATGATCCTCGGCCACCGGCATCCACGCGTGCTGGCGGCGATCGAGCGGGCGCTCGCCACCGGCACGAGCTACGGGGCGCCCACCGAGGCCGAGAGCGGTCTCGCCGAACGCATCATCGACGCCGTCCCCTCCGTGGAGAAGGTGCGGCTGGTCAGTTCGGGCACCGAGGCCGCGATGAGCGCGGTGCGGCTGGCCCGCGGGTTCACCGGCCGCGACCGCATCGTGAAGTTCGCGGGCAACTACCACGGCCACGCCGACAGCCTGCTCGTGGCGGCGGGGTCGTCGGCAGCCACCCTCGGCGTGCCCGACTCGCCCGGCATCACCGCCGGCACCGCCCGCGACACGCTCGTGCTCGAATACAACGACCCGGCCGCGCTCGAGGACGCCTTCGCCGCGCAGGGGGATGCGATCGCCGCGGTGCTCATGGAGCCGGTGGTCGGCAACATGGGCCTCGTCGTGCCCACGCCCGAGTTTCTCACCACGGCGCGGCGGCTCACGCAGGCCCACGGCGCGCTGCTCGTCTTCGACGAGGTGATGACCGGGTTTCGGCTCGCGTACGGCGGGGCCCAGGAACTCCTCGGCGTCACGCCCGACCTCACGACGCTCGGCAAGATCGTCGGGGGCGGCCTGCCGCTGGGCGCCTACGGCGGCCGGGCCGACGTCATGGACCACGTCCTGCCGGCGGGCAAGGTGTTCCAGGCCGGCACGCTCTCGGGCAACCCGCTGGCCGTCGCGGCGGGCACGGCGACGCTCGACGTGCTCCGCGAGGAGCGCCCCTACGCGGCGCTCGATCGCCACGGCGCGATGCTCGAGGCGGGCTTTCGCGACGCCGCAACGGCCGCCGGCCTGCCCGTGTGGATCGCACGCGTGGGCAGCATGATGACGATGTTCTTTCAGCGTGGGCCCGAGGTGGTGCCCGTGACGGGCTGGCGCACCGCGTCGGCGAGCGACACGCCACGCTACGGGGCGTTCTTCTGGGGTATGATCGAGCGGGGCGTCTACCTGCCGTGCAGCCAGTACGAGGCGCTCTTCTTCTCGACGGCCCATAGCGACGCCGACATCGCCGCCACGATCGCCGCCGCGAAAGACACGCTCGCGACGCTCGCCGGCCCGTGAGCGGCGCCGAAGCCCGCCCTCGCACCGATCATGCAGGCTCGTCGCGGCCGTCGCCGCCCGGCGAGGATGGAGGACGCGTTGCATCG
>CAIWZS010000268.1 GCA_903917235.1 uncultured Planctomycetaceae bacterium
GAGATGCGGGTGCCGATGAGAGGCCCCTGCGATGGGGGCCTGCGAACCTGGTCAGGGCCTAACCGCAGCAGCCATAAGCAGTCGTCCCTTTGTGCGGTGGGCCTCTCATCGGCATCCGAGCCCGCGTCCGGACCGAGTGCGTCATGGCTGACACGACCGCCGCCTACCAGGTCGTCGCCCGACGCTACCGGCCGCAGCGATTCGACGAGCTCGTCGGCCAGGAGCACGTGGCGCGCGGCCTCTCCGGAGCCATCACGTCGGGCCGGATCGGCCACGCCTACCTGTTCACCGGGGCCCGGGGCGTGGGCAAGACGAGCGCGGCGCGGATCTTCGCCAAGGCGCTCGAGTGTGCCGCGGGGCCGGCGGGTGAGCCGTGCAACGCGTGCGACGCGTGCCGGGACATCGCGGCGGGGCAGGACGTCGACGTCGTGGAGATCGACGCGGCGAGCAATCGGGGCATCGACGAGATCCGTCAGCTGCGGCAGAACGTCGCCGTCCGTCCGGCCCGGGGCCGCTTCAAGGTCTACATCATCGACGAAGTGCACATGCTCACGCGCGAGGCCTTCAACGCGTTGCTCAAGACGCTCGAAGAGCCTCCCGGGCACGTGAAGTTCGTCCTCTGCACCACCGAGCCCGACAAGCTGCCGATCACGATCCTGTCGCGCTGCCAGCGGTTCGACTTCACGGTCGTGGCGCCGGCGGCGATCGCCCGGCGGCTCGCCGCGATCTGCGAGGCGGAGGGGGCCGACGTGACGATGCCCGCGCTCGAGCTGATCTCGCGCCGGGCGGCGGGCAGCATGCGCGACAGCCAGTCGCTGCTCGAGCAGCTGCTCGGTTCGGCGGACGGCGCCGTCGACGTCGACGACGTGCACGCGCTCATCGGGACGGGCCGGGAGGAACGGGTCGCCGAAATCGTGACGGCAGTCGTGGCTCGGGACGCCCCGGCCGCCCTGGCCGCGCTCGGCGGCGCCATCGAGGCGGGGGCCGATCCGGGCGGCGTGATCGATCAGCTCGTGGCGGCGCTCCGGGACTGCCTGCTCGCGAGCGTCGGCTGCGGGGCCGAGGTGCTCGGCGGCGCCGGCGACATCGGCATCGACCTCGCCGAGGTCGGCCGCCGGCTCGGCACCGCGACGCTCCTCGCGATGCTCCAGATCCTCGACCAGACCCTGAGCCGGATGCAGTCGAGCGGCCATCCGGGCGTGCTCGCCGAAATGGCGATCGTGCGACTCGCGCGACTCGAGGACCTCGATGCGGTCGCCGATGCGGTGGCGGCGCTCACCGCGGGCGAGCCTGCTCCGGCCGGGATGGTCGGTCCGGCTGCGGGGCCGGCTGCGGGGCCGGTGTCGCGCGGCGCGGGTGTGGCCTCGCGGGTCTCCCAGCCGCCGTCGCGCGCCCCTTCGCTCCCCGCCTCGGAGCCGACTCACGAAAAAAAAAAGCCCGAGGTGACGATCGCGGCACCCCGCGCGACTGAACCCGCCGATCGGGCAGCGGCCGGCCGTCAGCGCACCGTGTCCCCGTCGTCGTCTGCGGCGGGAGAGGCTCCGGCGGATGCGCCCGTGGCGCCCGACGTCGAGGCGAGCGCGGAGCGTCCGCGGGCCGCCCGCTCGCAGGCGGCGCTCCTCCGCGAGGTTTCCGGGCATCCGTTCGTCGCCCGGGCGAAGGATCTCTTCGATGCCGCGATCCGTCGCGTCGATCCGCCGCGCCCGGGAGCGGCCCCGCCCGCGGCACGGTCGTCCGCGGCCTCGCCGCTCCCCGCCGTCGAGGCTGAGGCCGCCGAGCGCGAAGCCGCGGACGCGGACGACGAGCATCGGGACGACTCGGAGGAGCGGTGATGCCCCCACATGACTCGGCGGGCCGCCGCGGCGCGATCGCGCGGCTCATCGACAGTTTCGCAGACCTGCCGGGCATCGGCCGCAAGAGCGCGGAGCGGCTCGCACACCATGTGCTGCAGATGCCGCCCGCGGAGGCCCTCGCCTTCGCCGACGCGATCCGCGAGGTCAAGCAAAACCTGCGCGCCTGCCGCGCCTGCTACAATCTCGCGGAGGCGGATCTGTGCGACATCTGCTCGGATTCGCGGCGGGACCGGACGCTGCTCTGCGTGGTCGAACAGGTCCGTGACCTCTTGGCGATCGAGCAGGCGGGGGCGTTTCGCGGCGTGTATCACGTCCTGCGTGGACGCGTGGCGCCGCTCGAAGGCACGGGCCCCGAGTCGTTGACCCTCGATGCGTTGGCGGATCGCGTGGCCCGGGAGGGAGTGCGCGAGGTGATCATGGGCACCACCCCCAACGTCGAGGGCGATGCGACGGCGATCGCGGTCATGCGGCGTCTCGAGGGTCTGCCGGTGGAGTTCACCCGGCTCGCGCGCGGCCTCACCGTCGGCGCCTCGCTGCAGCACGCGAATCGCGACATGCTCGCCGACGCCATCAACGGCCGGCAGAAGTTCTGACACGGGAACCACGGCCCGGGTCGACGGCGATTCTCGAGGGCCCATCCATGCGCCACTCATGGTCCGCTCACGCGTGCCGTGTCGCAGGCGCATGATCCGACGCTGCTGGGTATCCTAACGGGAACGTGATTCGCGGGTCGGCGGTCCGTGCCGCTGGTGGCCCGCCCACATGTGCGACGCCGCCGACTCGGGCAGCACGGCGGGCGTCGACGGGGCCTGAGACGGTGGAGCCCGGAACGGTGCGTGTCCTGGACGGATGACGATCATGCGGATGTCCCTCGGTCAGGAAATGAGGCTGGCGCAGAAGCAGGTGCTCGCGCCGCGCATGATCCAGTCGATGGAGATCCTCCAGCTGCCGATCCTCGCTCTCGAGGAACGGATCGAGCAGGAAATCCAGAACAACGAGACGCTCGAGGTGGACGAGGCCGGTGCCGACGGTCCGGGCGTCGATGCGTCCCCCGCCGGCCTCGACGCCCCGGCGCCGGTTCAGGACAAGACCGTCGACGAGCGACCGCTCATCGTCGATCAGGAGCACGCGAACCAGGCGGACTTCGAGCGGGACTTCGAATGGAAGAGCGAGTATCCCAACATCGACGATGAGTTCAGTCGGCCCTCAGCGTCGCAGATCGAGCAGGCCGGAGACCGGTATCTCGACGTGATGGCCAACATGGTCGAGCGGCCCGAGACGCTCTCCCACCACCTGCACGAGCAGCTGTCCAACGAGGACCTGCCCGCCGACGTGCGGCAGGCGGCGGAGAAGGTGATCTTCAACCTCGATGCCAACGGCTACCTGCCGTTGCCGCTCGGGGAGCTCGTCGATCCGGACGGGCCGCCCGGCCAGCTGGCCGCCCTCGAACGCGGCCTCGCGGTCGTCCAGGGACTCGACCCGGCCGGCGTGGGTGCCCGTGACCTCCGCGAGTGCCTCCTGCTGCAGATTCCGAGGGAGCATCCGCACGCCTCGCATCTCCGCCGGCTCGTGGGCGACCACCTCGAGGATCTCGCCGCCAATCGGCTGCCGCTCATCGAGCGGCGCACGGGGCTCACGATCGAGCAGATCGAGCAACTGCGGGAGGAATTGCACGTCCTCCAGCCCAAGCCCGGCGCGATCTTCAGCGCGCCGATCGTTCCCGTCGTGAAGCCCGACGTCTTCGTCGATCAGGTGAGTGACGGCACCTGGAAGGTGCGGCTCGAGGACGTCGACCTGCCGGCCCTGCGCATCAGTCCCACGTACCGGCAGATGCTCGCGTCGCCGGACACCGAGCCGGCGACGCGGGAGTACATCAAGCGGAAGATCAACGCGGCGCAGTGGCTCATCGAGGCGATCGAGCAGCGGCGGGCGACGCTGCTCAAGACCGCGCAGGCGATCGTCGATCACCAGACCCGCTTCCTCGCGGAGGGCCCCGAGGCGATCGAGCCGCTCAAAATGCAGCAGATCGCCGATCGCATCGGGATGCACGTCACCACGGTGAGCCGTGCCGTCGACGACAAGTGGTTGCAGACGCCACGCGGACTCGTGCCGCTGCGGCGATTCTTCGTCGGGGGCACGGTCAGTGCCGCCGGGGAGGAGGTGGCGTGGGACGCGGTGCGGATCAAGCTCCAGGAAATCGTGCAGGGTGAGCCGAAGGATTCCCCCTTCTGCGACGACGAGCTGGTGGAGGAGCTCGGAAAGCGCGGCATCTCCGTCGCGCGGCGCACGGTGACGAAGTACCGCAAGGCGATGAAGATTCCCAGCTCCCGACAGCGGCGCGATTGGAAGCTGGGCAGGGGGGCCCGACACGACGCAACGAACGGTCACGCCGACAGTGGCCGCGGGCCGCATGGCCGCCCGACCGAGGGCGGGGAGCCGCACGAGCCCGCCGCCGACGCCGAGCCCGCCACCGGTGCCGAGGGAGACTGAGCTGCCGAGACCGCAGCCACCACGTCATGCGTTGCCCCTTCTGCCGCGCCGATGACGACCGCGTGATCGATTCCCGCGCGGGCGACGACGGGGCGACGATCCGTCGTCGCCGCGAATGCCTCGGCTGCCGTCGCCGCTTCACCACCTACGAACGCGTCGAGCGCCAGCCGCTGACGGTGACCAAGAAAGGGGGCGTGCGCGAGCCTTTCGACCGCGACAAGATCAAGCGGGGCCTGGCCAAGGCCTGCTGGAAGCGGCCGATCACGGAGGACGACATCGAACAGGTGGTCGCCGCGCTCGAGGGCGAACTCTACGGCACCTACGACGGCGACGTCCCGAGCCGGGTCATCGGGGAGCGGCTCATGGAACTGCTGCGGGCCCTCGACCAGGTCGCCTTCGTGCGGTTCGCGAGCGTCTACCGCGAGTTCAAGGACGTCCGCGACTTCGTCGACGAACTCGAGCCGATCCTCGCCGAGTCGCACCGCCCGCCTGCGTGAGGCGGCGCGGCGTCAGCCGCCACGCAGGTAGTCGCCCCGCGTGCCGCCGGTCTTCTCCTCGAGACGGACCGTCTCGATGGTCATCCCGGGGTCGATCGACTTCGTCATGTCGTACACCGCGAGGACCGCGGCGGTGGCGGCGACGAGGGCCTCCATCTCGACGCCCGTCCGCGCCGTGGCCCGCACCCGCGTCTCGACCTCGACGATGTCGCCCGCGGGGAAGCGGATCTCCACGTCGACGGCGTCGAGTGGCAGGGGATGGCACAGCGGCACGATGTCGGCGGTGCGCTTCGCGGCCATGATCCCGGCGAGCCTCGCGGTGGAGAGGGCGTCTCCTTTGACGAGGCCGCCGGAGCGGATGCGCGCGACGGTCTCGGGGCGGGCCCGGAGCCGCGCCGATGCGCGGGCGGTGCGGACCGTGACGGGCTTCTCGGCCACGTCGATCATGCGGACAGCGTGGCGATCGCCGGACATGGCGGGAGGTGATCGGGTGGGAAGAAGGCGTGCGTCGGGCGACTCCGCATCGGCCCCAGCTCGCACGACGCCGATCCTACCAGCGAAACGGGCCGGGGGCCGGTGTGCCCCCTCGACACACCGGCCCCCGGTTGCTGGCGTCTGGCTGGTCTGGTTTCCGGATCAGACCAGTTCCTTGCGGGCGCCGATGAGCGTGCGGAGCCGCTCGGCGAGCAGGGCGACGTCGAAGGGCTTCTTGAAGCTCTCGTTGACGTGCGCCCGGTCGATCGTGATCTGCGACCCGTCGTCCGGGAGCAGGGCGATCACGATCGTGTCGGCGTACTCGGCGTTCCTGCGCAGGTTCTGGCAGATCTGCTGGGCGTCGATCCGCCCGATCGAGTAGTCGACGACGATGCAGTCGGGATGGAAGCTCTCCGCCTGGATGCCCGCCTCGAACCCGCTCGCGGCCACCTGAATCTTGAACGACTTCTCCATCGGCAGATGCTTCTTGAGGTTCTCGATGAGCACCTGGTCCTGGCCCACGAGGAGGACCTTCGCCATCGCCTCGTCCTCGAGGTCGCCCAACGGCATGCCGTGCTCCTTCAGAAACCGGATCAGATACTCCCGCGGGATGCGGCGGTCCTGGCTGCCGGGGATGCGGTACCCCTTCAGCCGACCGGAGTCGAACCATTTGCTCACCGTGCGGGGAGCAACCTTACAGATCTTGGCGACCTGGCCCGTCGTGAAAACCTTCATCACATGGACTCCAATGGATCTTGCGTGTCCGGAAACAACACGGCCAGCCCGCACCCTGGTGAGCGACGGACACCAGCCCCCCCGGCGCGGCACTCGCATCACGGGGCCGGCCGCGCCGTCGGGCCCCGTGATGGCCGGTCAGAAGCCGGGAGGGGGCGTGACAGTCCGCCGAGACGCGACGGTGTCGTGGTACGACGACCGCAGGCCTCGAGACGGCGGCTCGCAGGATTCCCCCCCTGCTTCATGTCCGCCTCGGAGGCCGGAATGACTCCGGACACCTCGGCGGCATGACCATCCGACGGGGTAGATCGAAAGATCGCGTCGTGCGACTTGAGCCGTTCTTCCGGAACGTGCCGGTGGCAGGGTGTCGCGGCGTGCCTCACGCGGCCCGCGCGGCGGCCACGGCCGACTCGAATCGCACGGAGACCCGCTTCGAGACGCCCGATTCCTCCATCGTGACGCCGTAGAGCGTGTTCGCCGCCGCCATCGTCTTTTTCGAATGCGTCACCACGATGAACTGCGTGGCCGAGAGAAAATCGCGAAGCACTCCGGCGAATCGGTCGACGTTGGCCTCGTCGAGGGCGGCGTCCACCTCGTCGAGCACGCAGAAGGGGCTCGGCCGCGACTTGAAGATCGCCAGCAGGAGCGCCACGCACGTCATCGTCTTCTCGCCGCCGGACAGGAGCGAGATGCTCCGCGGCTCCTTGCCGGGGGGCCGCGCGACGATGTCGACCGCCGTCTCCAGCAGGTCCACGCCCTCCTCGAGCTGGATGTCGGCCTGGCCGCCGCCGAACAGCCGCTCGAACAGCTCGCGAAAGTGGGTGCGGACGGTCTCGATCGTCTCGCCGAGCCGCTGCCGGCTCTCCTCGTCGATGCGCTCGATGAGCTGTTCGATCGACTGCCTGGCCTCGGCGACGTCCGCGAGCTGGGTCTCGAGCGTCGCCAGCCGTGCGGCCAGCTCCTCCGACTCGCGCAGCGCGTCGAGGTTCACCGAGACGTACGTCGCCACCTTCCTGCGCAGCTCCTCGATCTCGCGGTCGAGTTCGTCCCGGTCGTCCGGTACCGCGGGCTGGTCGTCGGCGACCCCATCGGCGGAGCCGTGATGGTCCGGGTGCTCGTCCCTGTCCCCGGGCTGGTCGATGTCGATGTCGTACTCGTCGCGCACCCGCTCGACGATGCGTGCCCGACGGTGCCGGGACTCGCCCGCCTCGAGGTCGTGCCGGTGCGCCTCCTCGCCCAGCCGGCCCACGAGCGTGCGCAGGGCGTCGAGCTCCTCGGCCACCGCGAGCCGGCGGGCCTCGATCGATGCGGCAGCGGCCTCCGTCCTCGCGAGCGACTCCGTCGAGCGCTCGAGGGCGTGGACCGCCTCGGCGTGGGCCGCCGTGGTCGCGAGCAGATCGAGATCGTGGGCGGCGAGCGCCGCGGCCGCGACATCCACCAGGCCGCGGGCGGCATCGACGTCGGCCGACCGGTCGCGGGCGGTGGTGGCGAGCGTCTCGCGAGCATCGTGCTGGCGGGCGAGCCGCTCGCCGCTCGTCGCCCGCTCGATGCGGAGTCGCTGGATCTCGTCGCCGATCGCATCGCGAGCCTCCGCGATCGACCGGCAGGCGGCGTCGGCGGTGGCCACGTCGCGGGCGGCAGCCTCGATCGCGTGGACGGCCGCGATCGCGGCCTCCTCGGCCTCGTGCAGGAGTCGCGTCTCCTCGGTCGCCTGCTGCTCCCGGGCGCGCCAGCGTGCCTCGGCGCCCGTGACGAGCGACTCGACGGCGGCCTGTTCACGGACGGTCCGTTCGAGTTCGTGCCGCGACGTCGCGATCGTCTCCGCGGCACGCGATCGACGGGCCTGGGCCTCGCGGATCCCCGCGCGGAGGTCATCGACCTCGACCTGCAGCCCATCGAGGGTCCGCTGCGCGGCTTCGGCCGCCTCGAGGCAGGCCGCCTGCCGGCGCTCGAGTGCGCGGAGCTCGGCGCGCTGCGCGACCAGTCCGACCCCGGCCGGGCCCGCGCCGATGTCGAGCGATCCGTCGGCGCCCACGCTCGCTCCGCTCAGGGCCAGGAAGAGCGTGTGCCGAGGAACCTCGCCGAGCAGGGCGACGGCGTCGCTCGGGCGTTCGACCACCCACACGTGGGCCAGCAGGGCCTCACGCACCCGGGCCGTGATGCCCCCGTCGTCGGGCGCTTCGGTGGCGGAGAGCAGCCGATCGAGCCGTCCGACGACGCCGGGCCGGCCCTCGAGAGCCGGTGAGGCGTCCCGCGAGGTGTCGCGTTCGATGGTGACGAGCTTCACCCGTCCCCCGGCCGCGCGCGCACCGCCGCCGGCCTCCGCCGCGGTGTCGTGCCACCGCACCACGTCGGCGAGCGACCCGACCACGAGTCCTTCGGCGCGGGCGCCGAGCGCGAGATCGACGAGCCGCGCCCAGTCCTCGCCCGCGACCAGGAGATCGGCGACGGGCCCCAGCAGCCCCGGAACACCGTCGTCAGTCGCCGCGAGCAGGCCGCGTGCGGCGTCCGACAGTCCCTCATGACGCGTGACGAGATCGTGAAGCAGCGACGCCCGTTCGCGGCAGGCCTCGTACGCGGCGCGGCGGTCGGCGAGGTTTCCCCAGGCGGTCTCGAGCGCCTCGAGTGCGGACCGCTGTGCCGCCTCGAGCGCGGCCAGATCCGCGGCCGCCTTCCGCAGCGTCGTCTCGAGCACGCCCAGGCTTCCCTCGCAGGCGGCACGGGCCTCGGCCAGACGCGCGGCGTGTCCGCGCGCGGCGTCCAGATCGACGCGCGCCGCCTCCACGGCCTGTCGGGCCGCCTCGGCCCGCTCCGCGGACCGTTCGCGCGCCGCATCGAGACGCAGTCCCCGGCGCCGCGCCTCGTCGAGCGCTCCGACCGCCGCGGCGAGACGCGCCCGCAGATCGGACGCCTCGTGGTGCGAACCGTGGGCCGACCGCTCGAGAGCGGTGAGGCGGTCGTCGAGTTCCCCGATGCGCTCGATGAGCGCCGCTGCCGCCGTGTCGGCGGAGGCCACCGCGCGCTCCGCCGCCCAGGCTTCGCTTCTCGCGACCCGCATGCCCTGACGAGCCACCTTGGCCGCGCGCTCGAGGTCTCCCCGGCGCGCACGGGCCATCGCCAGGGCCGCCTCCGCTTCGGCGGCCTCGCGCGTGGTGGCGGCGGCAGCCCCCCGTGCCGCGGCTGTCGCGGGCATGAGCTCGGTGGCGGACGCCGCCAGGAGCGCGGCCGTCGCCGCCGCCTCGGTGGCGCGTCGCTCCGCGTCCCCGAGCGATTCCCGCACCGCGGTGCGGCGTCCTTCGATGTCCGCGACGGCCGCATCGACGTCAGCGAGGTCGCGCGTCGCTGCGGCGAGTCGCAGCGATCGCAGCCTGTCGGAGAGCTGCCGCCAGCGCTTCGCCCGCGCGGCCTGATGGCGCACGGTCTCGAGGCGGCTGCCGAGCTCACCGGCGATGTCGGCGAGCCTCTGACGGTTGAGTTCGGCACGCTCGAGGCGGCGGAGGGCCTCGGTGCGCCGCGTGCGGAAGCGGCCGATCCCCGCGGCCTCCTCGAAGACCGCACGACGTTCCTTCCCGGACGCGACCAGGAGCGCGTCGACCCGCCCCTGCTCGATCACGCTGTAGGCCTGCGTCGCCGCGCCGGTTCCGGCGAAGAGCTCGCGGATGTCACGCAGCCGAGCCGTTTCGCCGTTGACGAGATACTCGCTGTCGCCGTTCCGCTGGACGCGGCGCGAGATGCGCACCTCCGGCGTCGCCAGCGGCAGCAGTGCCGCCCGGTTGTCGAAGACGAGCGACACCTCCGCGTAGTTGAGCGGCTTGCGGCTGGTCGAGCCGGCGAAGATGACGTCCGTCATCTCCTTGCCCCGCAGGCTGCGCACGGACTGCTCGCCGAGCACCCACTTGATCGCATCGACCACGTTCGACTTGCCGGAGCCATTCGGCCCGACCACGACCGTGATGCCCTCGGGAAACTCGAACGACGTCCGGTCGGCGAAGCTCTTGAAGCCGAACAGCTCGAGCGCCTTCAGCCGCGTCATGATGCCTCGTCCACGTCGTCGCGGCCGACCGCGGAGGCGGGGTCGTCGTCGGTGGGGCCATCCGGGATGTCGCGATACTGGCGTGACGCCTCCTCGTGGATGCTCTGCCGGCCGTCGAACTCGCGGGGGAGCGCGTCGAACGCCACACGGCTGCCGAGGGCGTGGGCGGAGCTGGCCTGCTGCAGGAACTGCACCGCGTCGGGGTAGGTGCCGCCGATGTCGATGATCGCGCGCACGATCTCGTCGGCGCGCGCGGCGACCTCTTCCGTCCGATCCGCCTCGCCCGCGACGAACCGGCTCACCCGCGCCCGCACCCCGTGGACCACCACGACGATGCTCGTGCCGGCCTCCGCGCGGAGTCCGTCCTCGACCGGGTGATCGGTGCCGAAGAAGACGATCTCGGGCCGATCGCTGCGCGTCGCGTGGATGAGCGGGGGGCCCTCGACGTCGAGCACGTGCAGCGAGCATGCGTCCCCGAGCCGCTCGCCGCGCACGAGCGGGAGGTTTTTGTCCATGCGCCACAGCGCGCGAAACGCGCCGTAGCGGGTCTCGGCGCTGCGGCTGGCGAGCAGGGATTGGAGGGCGTCGATGCCGCGGGCGTCGTCGATCACCGACAGCGCGGCCAGCGCCGCGGGACGCGCGCTGCGGAGCGTCCCGGCAGCCTCCGCGAGCCGCGGCGCGGCGACCGACTCGCCGAGGTAGGCGAGCGCTTCGGCGGCCGCGAAGCGGATCTCCGGATCGCGGGAGTCGAGCGCCTCGCGGAGCGTGGGGATCGCGTCCTTGCCGATCGCCTCGAGTCGGAGGGCGGCGCCGGGTGCCGTCACGGGGTCGGTCAGCTGTCGTGCGAGCAGCTGGAGGCGGGCGTGCCGTCCTTCCGTGGGCTCGATGACGGCGACCGACTGCACCACGCGCAGGTAGCGGGGCAGGTTGTGCCGGTAGACCTCGGGCACCTCGAGGGCGATGTAGCGGTCGGTCTTGGGAGTGGCGACGCCACGCTTCGCACCGCGGATGACGGCGTGAAACCGGCGGTTGATCCAGTCGCCGAGTCGCTTCGACATGGCGAACGACCGATGCTCGGGCGCGATCGCCAGGCCGATCTCGCGGTCGGTCAGGGAGACGCCACCGCCCGGCACCCGTGCGCGCAGCTTCGACTTGGAGTCACGCGTGCCCTCGGAGACGGGATCGACCAGCACCGGCCCCACGGCGATGCCGAGTTCGTGGCCGTCACGGAGCGAGTTGCCGATGATCGCCATCTCGGCGAGGCGGGTCTCCATCAGCCAGCCACCGGCCAGGCTCGTGGTGTCGTGATCAGGCGGCACCTCGATGACGACGTCGAAGCGGTCTCCCTTGCGCACACCGGGAGGCAGGAAGCCATGCACCCACACGAGCGCCGTCGAGGGAGCGGCGAGCAGACGATTGGGCTCGATCACGCCGCGCGCCTGCATGTCCGAAAGCAGCGTCGCCCGCTGGGGACCCGGCGGCGGGTCGCAGCCGGTGTTGGCCAGACCCGTCACGAGCGCGGCCCGTTCGATGCGCTTCGTACCCAGGCCCCAGGCGAGGCAGTAGTCTCCGACGAATCGCGTGCCCGCCTCGAGCTTGGCGAGGGCCTCGATCTCCGGGCTCTGGCTGCGGATCGCCGAGCCGGCGCAGCCGATGACGCCGGCGGCGACGACGAGGAGGCCCAGTGGCCAGAGCCGTGACGAGGAGGCGAGCAGACGACGACCGGCGACGTGGAGGCGCATGGCGACAGCCCGATGTGGCGAGTCCTCGAACGGGTCACGGAGGCCCCGGATCGCAGCACCGTCGCCCGGATCGGTTCCGGGGACCGGGACATGCGGGGTGGGGAGGCTAGGTGTGGGCCGCCGTCAGGGTCAAGCGGGCTTTCGGCTCGATCGCCGCCGGTCCCGTCGTCCAGCGCGCGGGGGCGGGCTCGCCGCGATGCGGGCGACAAGGACGCCTTGGCCGGCCCGGAAGACGCTGCTAGGGTCCGCCGCCCATCGGCTGCGTCAGCGGCCGCGTGCGGACACCGGGCCGGCCTGACGGCCGACCACCGTCACGGAATCGGACGGCTCGGGACCGGGACCATGGAGAAGAGGATCGTGACCAAGCCGTCGCTGTCAGCGCTGACCTCGGAGGGGGCCGGAATCCACGTGCGCTGGATGATCCGTCGGGACATGCCGGACGTGCTCGCGATCGAACGCGAGGCGTTCGAGTTCCCCTGGTCCGAGGAGGACTTCACGAGGTCCCTGCGGCAACGCACGTGCATCGGCATGGTGGCCGAATATGCCGACTCGGTCGTCGCCTTCATGATCTACGAACTCCACCGGACACGCCTCCACGTGCTGAACTTCGCCGTCTTGCGTTCGCACCGTCGGCTCGGCATCGGCACGCAGATGCTGCGCCGCCTCATCGCGAAGCTCGCGCCCGAGCGTCGCAGTCGGATCGTGCTCGAGGTGCGCGAGACGAATCTCCCGGCCCAGCTGTTCTTCCGCGCGGCAGGATTCCGTGCCGTCACGGTGCTGCGGGACTTCTACCGCGATTCCGACGAAGACGCATACCTGATGCAGTTCGGCCTCGAGGCTGCGGGCTTTGCGTCAGAACCGCGTCGACTCGCCGGTTGAGAAGATTTTCGTCAGGGCGCCGGCGCGTCGCCGCAGCGTGCGCCGGACGGACGGTCCGGTGTCGCCGCGGGCGAAGAGCGTGACGAGCGGCCGCCGTGCGTCGATGCGCGTCCCGGTGCAGGGCACGTCGGCGACGGCGGGCCACCCGTCGGCCCGCGACCAGCGATCATGCGCGCGCCCGAGCTCTGCGTCGACCCGCGCGCCGACGACGACGTCATGCGCGGCGAAGAGCACCGCCTTCCCCCACGTGCCCGCCGACACGTTTGCGGACGGCACCGACGCGGACGGCACGTGCACGGTCGCCGCGAGCGCACAGGCGGCGAGATGGGCGGCGGCGTGCGACACGCCCCGTGCTCGATCGACGAGCTCCATCGAGGCCGTGGGACGCGGGTTGACCTCGATCACATGGACGTGACCGCCGCGATCGACCACGAGATCCACGCCGCAGAGCCCGACGATCCCGAAGGTGGTGACCAGCATCGCGCCGAGGCGGTCACCGGCGTCGCGCACCGGGGCGGGGACCTCCCCGTCGGGCACCGCGATCGAGCCGCAGTAGGCGAACGCGCCGGCATGACACCAGCGGCAGCCGACGAGCTGCCGGCTGAAGCCCCAGGGGCGGGCACCGTGGCGTTCGCAGAGCAGCGCCACGGCCCACGAGTCCCCGTCGACGCGCCGTTGCCAGACGTGGTCCCTCTCCGGCTGTTCGGGCGTCCCCCCGTGCCACGGAGCGATGTCCCGTCCGCCGGCGGACGCCCGCGGCTTGCGCAGGAATGACCCGTCGGCCGGGAGGCCCGCAGGGCTCGCGAAGGTGTCGGGAAAGCCGAGCCCGGCCTCGCACACGGCCGGACCGAGCAGCATCGGGTCGCGCACGCGGCGGACCACGCTGCCGGGATTGCCGGCGAGCGGCCGGGCGGCGGCGATCCGATCGATGAGTTCGGGATGATTCTCGAGGGCGCCGGTGTAACACCACGGTCCGACGGGAAACCGGGCGGCGGCCTCGGCCAGGCCGTGGGGGTAGGGCGTCGCGGCGGCGCTCGTATAGGTCGTCACCTCGGCGAGAAGATCGCGGTCGCCGAAGAGGTCCGCGGCATGGACGCGCCAGCCTGCACGCGTGGCCGCGCATGCCAGCGCGCGGACGCTCGCGCCCACGCACACGAGATGCGGCCCTGCGCCGGGGCCGGCGACCGCCTGGGGCGTCGGGAGATCGGGCATCGCTCGCTCGCACGGGCCGCGCCTTGCCGCCCCACCCGCAGATGGTATCCTCGCCGCCGGTCGGAAGGCATCCACGGCGATACGAGTCCCAGCGAGTTTCAGAAGGAGAAGCCCAGCATGTCCATGTTCATCGGCGAAGCGTTGGCGGGTGATGGCAACGAGGTGGCGCACATCGACCTGCTGATCGGCAGCAAGGACGGCCCGGTCGGTGTCGCCTTCGCCAACGCATTGGCCCGGCAGAGCGAAGGCCACTCCAACCTGCTCGCGGTGCTCACGCCCAACCTCGCCGTCAAGCCGGCGACGGTGATGATCACCAAGGTCACGATCAAGGGCGCCAAGCAGGCCGTGCAGATGTTCGGCCCGGCCCAGGCGGCGGTCGCGAAGGCCGTGGCCGACAGCGTCGCCGCCGGTGTGATCCCGAAGAGCGACGCCGAGAATCTCGTGATCGTGTGCGGCGTGTTCATCCACTGGCTCGCCGCCGACGACAAGAAGATCTACGAGTACAACCACAAGGCGACGATGGATGCGATCTCCAATGCCATGAAGGGCAAGCCCACGGCAGACGAGATGATCGCCGGGAAGGACAAGGCCGCCCATCCCTTCCGTGGGTTCTGATCACGGTCGGGCCGACCATCGCCACCCCCCAGCCACCGCTGCGTGGCGTGGGCACGAGGCACGTGTCCACGCCCGGGTGGCCGGCCGTCGGGGCAGGTTGATCACCCCATGACCAAACGCATCCTCATCCAGCTCGACTGCGACCCGCAGCCGAGCACGTTCGACGCCGTCGTCGCGGTCGATGCCGGCGCGGAGGTGTTGCTGCGGCATGGCGGCGTGACGACCGAGCAGGCGGTGTCGCTCGTGCACGGGGCGATCTTCACCCGTGGTGTCGATGCGCTCTCGAACACGGCGATCTTTCTCGGGGGCGGCGATGTCGCCGCCGTCGAGGCGTTGGCGGCGACGGTGCGGAGAACGTTTTTCGGGCCGATGCGGGTCGGCGTGCTCGTCGACCCGTCGGGCGCCAACACCACGGCGGCGGCGGCCGTCATCGCCGCGGGCCGGCACCTGCCCGTCGCCCCGGGCGGGAAGCCTCCGACCACGGCGCTGGTGCTCGGTGCGACCGGCCCGGTCGGACAGCGGGTCGCCCGGCTGCTCGCCAGCCGCGGTGCTTCGGTCCACGTGGCCTCGCGATCCCTGCCGCGGGCCGAGGAGGCGGCGGCGCAGGTCCGGGCGGTGGTGCCCGACGCGCGGTGCGAGCCCGTGGAGTGGAGCGGCGGCGTGCAGGCCGCCGCGGCGGTGGCGCGGCTCGTCGAGCGGGCCGATCTGGTGGTCGCCGCCGGGCGTGCCGGCGTGACCATGCTCGACGGACCCGGCAGGGCCCTCGCGACCTCGGCGAAGGTTTTCATCGACCTCAATGCCGTGCCTCCAGCCGGAATCGACGGCATCCTGCCCACCGACAAGGCCCGACGCGACGGATCGGCCGTCGTCTACGGGGCCCTCGCCGTGGGAGGACTCAAGATGCGGATCCATCGCGCGGCGATCGCGAGGATCTTCGAGCGAGCGGACGTCTTTCTCGATGCCGAGGAGCTGCTCGCGCTTGGCGAGTCGCTGGTCTGAGCGACGTCATCCCGTCGGCTTCGTGTGCGACGCCAGCTCAGCGGCGGCCGCCCCGCGCCAGGCTCAGCGCGAGCACGACGAGAATCGCGATGCCCATGAGCAGGACGATGATCGTGCGCCGCGTGCGCCGCCGCACGCGTTCCTGGGCGGCCTGACGGGCTCGTTCGCCCGCGTCATCGCGGGCCGGAGTCGGCCTGCCCGTGGACTGCTGTCGCTGCGGGGCCACCTCCCTGGGGGCGGGCGGCGGTGCGTCGGCGGCGGGGGACGCGGCGGGCGCCGGCGTGGTGTCCCTGGGCCGTGGCGCCGTCGATCGCGTCGGCCTGATCGGGCCGGGATCGGGGACGCGGAACGTGCCGCTGCACAGCGGACAGCGGGCGGGCTCGTTCACGAGGCTCCGGTCCACGCCGATGGTCGCGCGACAACTCGGGCAGGCGACGGCGAAGGGAGGTGTGTCGATGGCGCTCATCCCTCAGCTCCTCCCGGGCTCGGCGTGCGGAGCGATCTCTGCCTCATGCGTGTCGATCCTCCCGAGCAGACCCGCCGGAATCCGGCAGTGGATGATGACGTGATCGTCGGCGAAGTGTCGAGAGAGCACCTCGCCGTGCCGGGCCAGCCAGGCGAGCAGGCGGCCGTTTCCAGGACTCGTGCGGATGTCGACGTCGCGAAACGCCCGACCGAGGCAGTCACTCACCGCCCGGGCGAGTGCCGGCAGGCCGTCCCCGGTGCGTGCCGACACGGGGATCGCCCGCGGGTAGCGGTCGAGAACGCGGGTCCGCGCGGCACCGTCCACGAGGGCGTCGGCCTTGTTGAGCACGAGGAGCGTATCCTTTTCCGCGACCGCGAGCTCGTCGAGCACCTGCCGCACCGCGCCGACCTGCATGTCGAGGAGCGGACTCGACGCGTCGGCGACGTGGATGAGCAGGTCGGCCCGCCGCGTCTCCTCGAGCGTGGCCTTGAAGCTCGCGATCAGATGGTGCGGGAGGTCGCGGATGAAGCCGACCGTGTCGCTCAGCAGCACGGGCCCCCAGCCGGGGAGCTTCCACCGCCGCGTCCGGGTGTCGAGCGTCGCGAAGAGCTTGTCCGCGGCCAATTCGTCGGCACCCGTCAGCGCATTGAGCAGGGTGCTCTTGCCCGCATTGGTGTAGCCGACGAGCGAGACGGTGAGGAAGTCGTGCCGCGACTCGACCTGCCGCTCGCGACGGCCGTGGATGGCCAGCACCTCCTGCCGCAGGTCGTGAATCCGCTTCTCCACGAGCCGGCGGTCCACCTCCAGCTGCTTCTCGCCCGGCCCGCGCATCCCGATTCCCATCTTGAGCCGGGAGAGATGGGTCCACATGCGCTTCAGTCGCGGCAGTGAATACTCGAGCTGCGCCAGTTCCACGGCGAGTCGGGCCTCGTGTGTGCGGGCACGGGCGGCGAAGATGTCGAGGATCACCTCGGTGCGGTCGAGCACCTTCACCCCGAGCTCGCGCTCGAGGTTGCGGATCTGGGCGGGGGAGAGATCGTTGTCGAACATGATCACGTCCGCATCGTGCCGCTCGACGAGGCCGGCGAGTTCGCGGAGCTTCCCCTTGCCGAGGTACGTCTTCTGATCGGGACGCTCGCGGCGCTGGGTGAGTTCGGCGACGACCCGCCCCCCGGCGGTTGCGGCGAGGCCGGCGAGCTCCTCGAGCGGATGGTCGGCATTGGCGGGCGGCTCCAGCATCACGCCGACGAGCACGGTGCGCTCGCCCGCCCGTCCCGCCGGCCGATCACCCCCGCTGCCGCGCACCTCGAGGCTCGTCACGGCCTTCACGCATCGACCTCCGCGTCGAGCCCGGCGGTCTCGTCGTCATCCACGCAGCCGCGTCCCGTCGCCTCGTTCACCGACGCGGCCGCATCGGCGGCGAGGTGCGTGCAGCTTTCCCAGCGACGGGTGTCGAGCAGGCCGTCGGCCACCGCATCCTTGACGGCGCAGTCGCTCTCGTGCGTGTGCGAGCAGTCGGGGAACCGGCAGCGATTCGCGATCGGCCGCAGATCACGGAACGCGCTGGGCACCTCGGCGGGCACGACCTGCCAGAGGGCGAATTGCCGCACGCCGGGCGTGTCGACGAACGATCCCCCGTGACGATGCGGCAGCAGCCGCGCGGTCGTGGTCGTGTGCCGCCCCTTCTCGTTCTCCCTGCTCACGGCGCCCACCGGCAGGTCGAGGGCCGGGTCGAGTGCGTTCAAGAGCGACGACTTGCCGACACCGCTCTGACCGACCACCGCCGTCACGCGAGCCTCCAGTTCGGCCGCCAGCCTGCGCATGCCCAGTCCCGTCACCGCCGAGCAGATGATCACCGGATACCCCATTCTCGCATACACCCCGGCGAACGGGACGAGCGACGCCGGATCGACCAGATCCGCCTTGTTCAGGCACACGACCGGCCGGATGCCGGACGATTCGGCGCTGACGAGCAGGCGGTCGATGAGCGCGGGTTTCGGCGCCGGCTCGGCGGCACTCGCGACGATGAGCACCTGATCGACGTTGGCGACGATCACGTGCCGACGTCCCCGACTCGCACGGCAGAGGGACGCCTGACGAGGCTCGATCGATTCGATCACACCCTCGCCGCCGGCATCGGTGACCCGCACCCAGTCTCCGGCGGCGACGGGATGGCGTTGATCGGTGGCGAGGCTGCGGAGAATGCGACGCATCGAGCAGCGCACGACCGTGCCGTCCCCGCGGGCCACGACGGTTTCGCGACCGTGCACGTGGAGCACGCGGCCACGCCACGCCGCGGCCGCCGCGGGCTGGACCGAGAGGCCGTCCACGTCGTTCGGAGGACGCTCTGCGACGACCGTCCGATGCCGTGCCAGCGCGCCGCGCCCGGAGAGCCGTTCATGCAGGTCCTGGTCGGCGAGTCTCTCCACATCCTGGCGGACCGCACGGGTGAGGTCACCCTCGCGTCGTCGCGACGAGCGATTGCGCCGGAACTCGACGCGGAACTTGCGGGGCTCTGTCATCCGGGAAAGTGTAGCACCGCCGATCTGCAGACCCGGCGGCACCGGCCGGTCAGCACGCGGGCCGTGTCGGACGTCGCCGCGGCGTCAGCGTCCTGAGGCGTCGTCGCCGGCGGAGTCGCCATCCGTGTGCCACTCGATCTGCTCGGGGCGGGCAGGCTTGCCGCGGCCGCGGGATTCGGACTCCCTTCGCGATTCCAGTCCCGCGGCCTCGAGGAGCGATCGGCTGAGGATCCCCTCGGACGCGGAGCGGGTGGGTGGTGCCCCCGCGGCTCCGAGACGCGAGGGCTCGTAGCACACCTCGAAGGCATGCTTCGCGATCGCGAGCGTGTCGCCCGGGTCGAGTCGTTGCTCGCTGATCCGCGTGCCGTTGACCTTGGTGCCGTTGCTGCTGCCGAGATCCTTGACGAACCAGTACCCGTCGATGAGGTTCAGTTCGCAGTGACGGCTGGAGACGTTGGGGAATCGCAGGACGATGTCGCAGCTCTCGCGCCGACCCACGAGCAGGAATGTCTTGAGCAGCGGGATGGGATCGCCACCCCCCTGGGGCACGAGTTCGCCGTGCGTGCCGGACATGATGCGATCCCTCGTGATGTGGAAGTCGCCCGGCGGCCGGACGGTCGCCGTCTCTCTTGAGACGGTACGGAGCGCCTCCGGCAGGGTCAAGGAAGCGTGCAGCGCCCGAGCCGTGTACCGCCCTGCGGTCGTGCGCCGCCTCGGTCCTCCCGCGCCGCCGGTATGATGAAGGCGGCAGGATTGGAGTGGGCCGGGTGATCGCCGGCCGTCGGGCGGGCCACGGCGTGGTCCGCCGGGCGGCGGGAGGAAAGTCCGGGCTCCGCAGGGTGCGATGGTGGGTAACGCCCACCGGCCGCGAGGCCAGGGA
>CAIWZS010000269.1 GCA_903917235.1 uncultured Planctomycetaceae bacterium
CGAAGAGGGCCCAGCTGCGGTCCACCACCATGAGCTTCGTGTGATCGAACGGCGGCGCCGACATCCAGACGTGGCAGCCGCGGCCGAGCACCTGCCAGAGCTGCGCCTGCATCGCCCAGCCGACGAGCGCGAGGTTGTTCTGCTCGGGCAGTACGATGTCCACCCGCACGCCGCGGAGCGCTGCCACGCCGAGCGCCTGCGCCACGGCGTCGTCGGGCAGGAAGTAGGGGGTCATGATCCGCACCGAGCGCTGCGCGGCGGCGAGGGCCCCCACGAGCACGAGCTTCATGCGGCCGATGTCGGGATCGTCGGGGCCGGTGCGGATCCCGCGGGCGAGCATGGGGCCGGCCGACGCGAGCGCTGGCTCCCAGGCGGGGCCCGCGAGTTTCTCCTCCGCCGCGAACGTCCAGTCCTCGATGAACACCTCGAGCAGCTGGGCGACGATCGGTCCCTGGAGCAGGAAGTGGGTGTCGCGGACCGGATGCCGCGGCCGATGCTCGAGCCAGCACCCGTCGCGGATGTTGAGCCCGCCGGTGAAGCCGATCGCGCCGTCGACGACGAGGATCTTTCGATGGTTCCGCAGGTTGGCGTACGGAAAATAGATCGGCACGCTCGTGGGCAGGAAACGCTCGACCCGCACCCCCTTCCGCATGAGCAGGCCGTCGATCGACGGAAACGTGTAGCTCGCCCCGATGCCGTCGACCAGCACGCGGACCTCGACGCCGCGAGCCGCGGCCCGCGCGAGCGCGTCGGCGAAGACCTTGCCCGTGGGGTCGTTGTCGAAGATGTAGGAGGCCAGGCCGATGCTGCGAGTCGCACGGTCGATCGCGGCGAGCATCCGCGGATAGGCCTCGTCTCCGCCGGCCAGTGGCTCGATCGCGTTGCCGTCCACGAGTGGCCGGTCGGTCACCTCGCCGACGAGCGACTCGAGGGAACGCAACGGCGCGTCCACCGGACCGACGGCCTCGTCGAGCCGGTCGGGTCCTGGGAGCGCGCCGGCCAGTTCATGCTCGATCCGCCGCTGCCCGGCGAGAAGCTGGGCGGCGCGGGAGCGGATGCGGTTCACGCCGAGCAGTGCGTAGGCGACGAGCCCGAAGACGGGCGAGAGCCAGATGAGCCCGACCCAGCCGATGGCGCTGCGGGTGTCGCGCTTGACGAGGATCGCGTGCGCCGACGCCAGGACGTTGATGACGATCAGCGACCATGCCAGCACGTGCGGCCAGAGCACGAGCCACCACCGCCACGCCGACTCAAAAATGGTTGCCATACCGTCGGCAGCCTAACGCGGCCTGTCAGTGAGGCCAACGCACGATCCACATGACGCGCGCGGTGGCCGGTCGGGTCAGGCACCGTCGCCGGGCGCATGCGGTTCGCTTACGGGCGGCGCACCTCGGCCACGAGCTCATGCACGGCCTTCGCGATGCGGTCCTCGACGTCGCCCGCCCACCGCAGGGCGGGTCGGCCGTACTCGTAGAGCCGTGCGCCCCCCTCGTAGCCCCCCTCCTCCCACACGCGTCGCGAGGGGATGTAGGCGAGCATGTCGTCGGCGTAGCCGCAGACCCACGTGTCCGCGCCGAATTCGCGCTTGAAACGCAATGCGTAGTCGACGACGGTCTCCGCCCCCATGCCGAGCATGAGCGTGTCGCCCAGTCGCCATGCGTGGAGCGGGTAGTCGGCGGATGCGGGGAAGGACTCGCCGGCGGCGAGCCGGGCGAGCAGCCGCGTCGCCCAGCGGGTCTTGATGGCATCGGCCCGAGCCGCCTCCGGATCGGAGACGATGGCGAGCAGTTCCGCCCGCGTGATGACCGCGAGGTAGGGAAGCTCGATCGAGCGGTACGCCGTCGCGAGCGCCGGTGCGATGGGCCGCAGGTCGCCGGCGAGCGCCTCCTCGACGCCGGCGGCGAGCTCGCCGCCGTACTGCATGCAGAGCTCCACCGTGTGCCGCGGCAGCGGATTCTGGTCGCCGCCGCACGTGTTGACGAACATCGCCGTCGTGCCGGGGTGACGCTCCTCGATCGCGAGCTGGGCGAAGCCCGGGTAGTCGCCGTTCCACGTCATGAACGAGAGTGTCGTCGGGTGGCAGGCGTAGCCGAAGAGGATCGCGAGCGGCGTGCCGTCGGGACGCGTCACGCGGAGCACCGGCACGTCGTGATCGACGGGACCCGCGAGCGTCCTGCCCGCCGCGCGGAGCGCCGGCACGTCGGCCTCCGGATTGTTCCGACGGTTCACGGCGAACGTGGCCTTCCCCCGACCGGCGGCGAGCGTGGCCGGGGCGAGGTCGTCGAGGGCGTGCCCGATCGAGTCGACCATCCGCTCGATCATCCGCGCGGTGTACTCCCGGACGAGCGCCTCCTGCTCGGCATCGACGGGGTAGTAGTCGATGAGGTCGTCGCCGAGGCGGGGGCCGCAGTGGTTGTGTGAGAAGGTGATCATGAGGTCCGCGCGGCTGAGGCCGTACGCCGCGGCCGCGCGCTCGAAGACGTGATCGCTCATGCTCCGGGGCACGCCCTGGAAGTCGCTCGTGACGAGCACCGCGCGGCGGCCGGACGGATCCTCGAGCGCGAGCACCTTCAGCCACAGGTCGTGCAGGGCACCGTCAGGGACGCGCTTCGATCCGTAGCCGGCGAGCCAGACCGGTGTGGTGGGCGTGATGACCGCACGAGCGACGCCCGCCTTCCACGTCGCCGTGCCGTCCGGCCCCGGTCCCTCGGCCACGGCGAGGCCCACCCACGCGACGACGCAGGTGATCGGGATCCACGCCTGCGCCATCGTCTCCCGAAAAGCGGACGTCCATCCAGCCCGGCGACCTGCGCGGATCGCGATCACGAGAAGTCCTCCATGCCGGACACGGAACGCCTGCGGAGCGGATCCTCCCGGTCAGTGTGGCTGCACGAACGGCACACGGCAATCGCGCACGTCTTCCGGATCACGTGGTGAACCCGCGCGTCGCCAGCGGTCGTTCGCGGCGAGACTATACTTGTGCCACGACTCTTGAAGACCACACCGGGTCCGTTTTCCAGGTGCCGCCCATGCGTCCGACAGACGACGTGCGGGACGCCGATGCGATCCCAGCAGACCTGCTGGCCGAGTTCGAGGCCGCGGCCCGGCGTCCCCCGACTCAGTCGTGGCGGGCGACGATCTGCGAACATTGTGCATGGGTTCGTGACGCAGCTCGGCAGGCCGTTGGGAGAGGTGTTGTGCACAATCTGCGGTTCAGGGGCTTCGTGACACGTGGATCGCGAGCAGCGGCTTGGGTCCTCGTCACGACGCTCCTGACAGGTGCGGTCGATGCCGTCGCGGCCGAGTCGGTGGATTTCGTGCACGACGTCGTGCCGCTCCTCAAGCGGCACTGCGCCGAGTGTCATCTCGGCGACGCCCGGCAGGGCGGGTTCTCGATGAACACCCGCGAGGCCATCCTCGCCGGCGGCGACTCGGGCACGGCGGGACTCGTCGCCCGAGACTCGGCGTCGAGCGAACTCATCGCCCG
>CAIWZS010000270.1 GCA_903917235.1 uncultured Planctomycetaceae bacterium
AGCACGCGGCGCGCGGCGGCGAGCTCGCGCCGCGCCTCGACCCGGCGCCGCGACGCGCGGGCGCACGCGCGGGCTCGGCTCCGGAGCGGACCGAACGAGTGCGTGAAGCCCTCGGGAAGGAGCACGTCGGGCAGGGCCTCGCCGGTGGCGTCGATGACGTGGGCGACGTTGACGATCCGGGTGAGGCCGGCGACCCCGACCTGCTCGCCGAAGCGCCGGGCCGCGAGCCGGGCGTGGGCCTCGGCGCGGGAGACGTCGGCGACGAGTCGCTCGAGCCGCGGCTGCTCGTCGATCGCGGCCGCGACGGCGACACGGTGCCGCCAGACGGGCGACTCGCCGGGCAGTTCCCGCAGCAGCCGCGCCGTCTTCGCCCGCTTCTTCTTGCGGAGCGCCGCCGACCGCATGAGCCGCTTGAGCCTGCGATTGGCGGCGCGCCATGCGTCGCGATCGGCGTGCACGAGCGGGGCCGCGTCGAGCGCGGCGAGGTGGGCCGCGGTGCGGCGCCACTCCGCGTGGATCCCCTCGAGCGGCAGCACGGCGCGCACGATCTCCTCGTCGCGGACGGCCGCGGCGACGCGGGCCTCGAGGGAGCGGATCTCGGCATCGACGTGAGCCGACTCCGCCCACAGCCCGCCGGCCGCCACGGCCGGCCGTCCGAAGCCCGCCAGCCGCTCGGCCAGCGCGCGCCGCCGGTCCTCGAGCGCCGCCCGCGGCGAGATGGCGGGGTCGTTCGCATCGAGCCGCGCGATCGCATCGCGCAGATGTGCGAGCACGCGCGCGACCTTCGAGCGATCGAGCCCGCACGCCAGTTCATAGAGGCGGCTGCCGCAGCCCTCGGGCTCGAGCGTCCGCAGTTCATGCAGCTCGTCGAGTCCGAACGCCATCACGTTGGTGAACGTGCCCTCGTCGATGCTCCCGACGAGATCCTGCACGTAGATCCGGTGCCGCGGCGCGTCGGCCGGCGTCTCCAGTTCGGTGATGTCGATGCGGTCTCCGATGTCACCGCCCAGGCCGACGACGTCGTCCATGTAGTCGGTGCGCGAGAGCCCGCCGAGATGCGGCCCCTCGTGACGGCGTTCGATCGCCACGAGCGACCGCTCCGGGAGCGTCCGCACGTGGAGGCGACCGGCGCACGACTCGCGTGGGTCGAGCACGCCGCGCTGGAAGAGGCCCTCGAAGCCGAAGAAGATCGCCCGCACGAACTCGAGCAGCGTCGTCTTGCCCGTCTCGTTGGTGCCGTAGAGCACCTGCACGCCCGGGCCCAGTCCTTCGATCGTGGTCCGCGACAGCTTGCCGAACCGCTCGACGTCGATCCGTTCGATGAACATGCGATCCTCCGTGAAGCCGGCGGGGGCCGCCGGTCAGTCCGTCGATTCCACGAGTTCCAGCGCCATCCAGCCCGCCTCGCGGGCGAGTGCGGGCGGGATCACCGGCTGCTCGGCGTCCTCGATGGCGGTGACGATGTCGGCGAGCGCCGACGAGAACGACGTGGTGCTGCCCGGACGGCTGCCGGACCGGGCGTGCCCGAGCGCGCCGAGCGCCTCCGACACGTCCGCTTCCACCTCGGTGCACCACACCGGAAACGTGCGGGCGTCGTAGAGCTGCCGCACGCGTGCGAGCGTCTCGGCCGCGATCTCGCCGACCCGCACACGGCGCGACACGCTCGTGCCGCAGGCGACGGCGCACCGCACCAGCTCGATCTCGGCCGGGGGATCGCCCGGCGTCGTGCGGCCCGAGGGCACGAGCCGTTCGAGGGCCGCCCAGATCGCGGTCGCCAGCTCCTCGTCGCCGCCCGCCGGCGACTCGACCGAGATCGTGCGCCAGCCGACACGCTGGGTGGGATGCTCGCGCCACGAGGATCGCCACTCGGGCCTCGGCAGCGTCGCGGCGCCGTCGTGGCTCACGAGGCTGAGGATGCAGCAGGCGCCGGCGGAACCCTCGTGCGTCGACCGCGGCTGGAGCGGCGGCAGGTGGTGGACGCCGGGAGGCAGCATCTGGCAGCGGCGCGAGCCCCACACCCAGAAGGCGTGCGGCTGGTTCGCGGCCGCCGCCGTGGCCGCGAAGCTGTAGGCATCGGTCGGGCGCTCGTCCGCGTCGGCGGCGTTCGCGGGCGACTCTCCCTGCCAGAGGCCGCGGTCATGTCCGACGACGAGCCGACGATGGCGTGGGGCCGTCAGGTCGGCGGTCGCGACGTCTCCGGCGGTCGGGTCGAACGCGGAGACGATCTCGACGATGAGTCCGTGGATGTCGAGTTCCACGCCGGCCCCCGGCGTCACGAACGAGAGCGTGGGCGGGTCGCCGAGCATGCGGGAGAGCTCGGGTCGGGCGGTCGCGTCTTCGATCACGACCACCGTCCGGCAGCCGTCGGTCGCCGCGTCGACGACGAGGCGACGCACCGCCGCCGCCTGCGCGGGGCTCGAGCGTTCAGGGTCGAGCAGGCGGCCGCAGATCACCACCGCCGCCGCGCCGGCACGGCGGGCCTCGGCGAACGCCGCACCGAGCGCGTCGAGCGGCGCGCGGGCGAGCGTCGCGGCGAGGGCCGCGGGCAGCGCGTCGGGGGACGGGATCGGGCGGTCGATCGCCGGGTCGAATGCGAAGACGAGGTCTGCCACGCCAGTGCCGCTCCATCGGTTCGAGGCGCCGACGCCACGCCGGTCGGGCGGCCGAGCCCATCCATGGCGGCCGGAACGCAGGGGAGATGGGGGCACTGTACCCATCTCC
>CAIWZS010000271.1 GCA_903917235.1 uncultured Planctomycetaceae bacterium
CATCCGGCGCGAGTGCTGTCACGCGTACGTGGGCCGGCTGCGTCGGCGGGCCTCACGGACGGGTTCCAGACCATCGCGACCTTGTCTCGGCCGCCGGAGACGAGCCGCGACGAATCGGGAAAAAAGGCGATCGCGCGAACCTCCGCGGTATGCCCCGGCAGATCGAGCCGCAGGACCGGCTCCACCGTTTCGCGGATGACGTCGGCTCGAATACCACTTGAGGCTGCCGCGACGGCAAGCATCACGCCGATCGATCGAAGCGTCGCCTTGACTCGCATGGGCGGACGGCCTTCGTGCATGGCGGCTGCGCGCGTGTTCAATTTCCGCCCGGGGATCCCGCTCCACCCCGCGACCGCAGCGGGATGTCGAGCACCAGTTCAGGACCGGCGCCGTCGCCGGATATCACCGCGATCCCGTAGCTCGACGTCTCGCCGTCCAGCGGCGGCTCGACGTGCGAGACGGTCGTTCCGGCGGCCAGGTCGTCCTCGAGCCGCTCGACGACCTTTCGGACGGGGCCCCGCGTGCGGCCTCCCGCCCCGGACTTTTCACGGAGGTCTTCGAGCGCCTTGTCGGCAGCGGTCCGGGCCTCGCTCGCGGGTCCGCTGCGGATTCCGGATGCCCGTTCCGTGAACACGGCGGACGCGAGCATGCGGAGGTCTTCGGTGGGCTCCGGCAAAGCCACGACGATGAGCTTTTCTTCCCCGGCCGGTGGTTCGAACGTGAAATAACCGCCGTCGTCCGGCAGCGAGATTTCCCTCCCCGACTTGACGAGATGCGGTGGCTCGTCCACGGAGGGCATCAGACACGTTCTCTCGCCCTGCGGCCCCTCGTTGAACACGTAAACGTAGAGGTCGTCCTGCGGGCGGATGCGGACGAGAAACGAGTCGCCGACCTCGAACGTGTGTTCGGCGGGATCGACGGGCCGTTCGTTGCCATTCTGATCCACGAGCACCACGGTGTATTCGAGGGCGATCGACTTGAAGTTCCGCGGGAGTTTCTTACGGACGACGTTTCGCGCACGAGTCTCGCCTGCTCGCTCGGCCCCGATGGGCGCGGGCGGTTCGCTGACCGCCACCGGAGACGCGGACGTCCGGGAGCGGTCGCAACCGATGCATCCGAGCGCGGATGTGCAGGCCAGCACGATGGCCGTTGATCGAAACGTCGCCATGCCTCGGTTCCTTTTGACACCGCATGCCCCACCCGGCAGGTGTCATGTTCGTGAACGCTCGTCACCTTCAAAAAGATCTTACCATTCATGGTCGACCCGGTCCGCAGCCACACGTCCGGGAGCAGGTCGGCTTCCGGCGTGGCCGACCGCTCGATATCAAACGCTGCGAAAGGGAACGGAGCGAGATCGGAGTCTGCCGTATCGCCGTCGATGGACGCGACGCCAGCAGCGGCCCACTTCGACGCGACGCAGGCACGCGGTCATCAGGAAGCGTGGGCGAAGCAACTCGCCATCGAGGCGGAGGCGACCAACTCGATCGGCCAGACGCTCGTCGTGATTCCGCCCGGCACATTGACGATGGGCGATGGCCCCGGGCTCGTCGATGTCACGCGGACGAAGCCCTTCCTGCTCGGCCAGACCGAGGTGACGCAGGGGCAGTGGCGGGAGGTGATGGAGACGGATTCATGCGAGGGAAAACTGTATGCGATCATCCACGACGATGCGGCGATGACGTACGTGACAAGGCATGACGCCGTCGCCTTCTGCGGGAAGCTGACGGCGCGAGCGTGCGGGCGGCGCACTGGACAGAGCCCGGGAGTATCGACTGTCCACGAGCGCCGAGTGGGAATACGCGTGTCGTGCAGGCACGAAGAGCAGCTTCTCGTTCGGGAATGACGAAACCGTCCTCGGCACCTTCGCGTGGTACGGCAATGAGTGGGATGCTGTGGCCGGGCTCCCGATCGCGGGCGGGAATACGGCACGTCGGCAGGACGCCCATGACGGGCGGCTCAAGCAACCCAACACCTGGAGACTCTTTGACGTCCACGGAAACGTGTTCGAGTGGGTCGAAAGCCATCGATGGCCGCGAGTCACGGAGGCTCCCGCGACATCACCCTCCACCACACGCGAATACG
>CAIWZS010000272.1 GCA_903917235.1 uncultured Planctomycetaceae bacterium
ATCACGCGCGAGCAGGCCCGCGGGCTCCGGCTCGACCTGCAACGGCAGGCCGACTTCTTCGCGAGCATGGACGGAGCGAGCCGCTTCGTTCGCGGCGAGGCGGTGGCCGGCGTGGTGATCACGCTCGTGAACCTCGTCGGCGGGCTCGCGATCGGCGTCCTCGAGCACGGCATGCCTTTGGGCCAGGCCGCCGAGGTCTACTCCCGGCTGACCATCGGTGACGGCCTGACGAGCGCCGTTCCCGCGCTCCTCGTGTCGGTGGCGACGGGGCTGCTGATCTCGCGCTCCTCCCAGGAGGTCGATCTCCCGCGGGAATTCAGCCGGCAGTTCACAGCGCGGCCGCACGTGCTCGCGGTGACCGGCGTGTTCCTCGCCCTGCTCTCGCTCACGGATCTGCCCTTCCTGCCTCTCGCCGCGCTGGCGGCGGCCATGTTCGTGGGCGCCTTCTGGTTGCGCGGGGATCGCGCGGAGCGACGGGCGACCTCCGGACGCGCCCGCACCGCCGCCGCCCCGGCACCCGCGCCCGCCGAGACGCTCTTCGCGGACGAGCGGATCGTGGTCGTGCTCGGACCGGGCCTCGTGCGCCTCGTCTCCCGCCAGGCACCGCTGCTCGAGTCCGTGGCCGATCTGAGGCGATCCATCGCGGCCGATCTCGGCTTTCTGGTGCCGACGGTGGCCTTCCGTGACGATGTCCGCCTTCCCGAGCGCCGCTACCGGGTGCTCGTCGGCGGAGAGCCGGTCGTCGAGGGGGAGATGCCCGCGGGACGGCTGCTCGCGGTGCCCCGTGCCGGCGAGCGGCTGGAGGTGAGCGGGGATGTCGTGCACGAGGAGGCGAGCGAATCGCTGGTCTCGTCGGCGAGCCTGTGGGTGAGTCATGCACAGGCCGAGACCCTGCGACGCCGCGACGTCGTGATCCTCGACGAGGCGGCGACGCTCGCGAGGATTCTCGAGGCGGCGCTGCGTCGGTACGCCGACCGGCTCGTGTCCCGCGAAGACACCGTGCGCCTCGTCGAGACGCTTCGGGCGACGCAGCCCGGCCTCGTCGAGGAGGTCGTGCCCCGGGTGTTGCCGATCGCCAAGATCCACCGCGCCCTCCAGGCCCTGCTGGCCGAGGGTGTGCCGATCCGTCCGCTTTCCGAACTGCTCGAGATCATGGCGGACCATTCCGCCGAGACGGCCGAACCGTGGCAGCTCGCCGAGGTCGTGCGGCGCCGATTGGCAGGCTCCATCTGCCGTCGGGCGCGCGATCCAGATGGCAGGCTCACCGCGGTGCGGCTGACCGGCGCGGCCCTCGAGGCCTGCGTGGCGGCGGCGGCGAGCGGTCGCCCTCCCGCCCGGCTGGTGGCCGAAGTGCGTCGTGCGGTGCGCGTGGCGGTGGAGCGCGGCGGCGCGCCCGCCGTCGTCGTGCCGGCCGAGGCTCGCCGCCAGGTCCGCGCCGCTCTCGCCCGCCCGCTGCCGAGCGTCGCGGTCTTCGCGGAAGAGGAGGTGGCGCACGAGCCCCGCCTCGAGATGTTCACGACGCTCGCCGGCGCGGAGGCGCTGCGGGCGGCATGAGCCTGGAGGAGCGGTCAAGACGGTCGATCAGGCAGGTTGGGACGGGCATGAAAAAGGAACTCAAGGACACCCCGACGCCGCACCGATGGCAGCGATGCCCACGCGTGCGCGCGTCCGTCAGGGACGATTCGGTCGGCGCTCGTGCCGAACCATGGACGGTTCGCGCGGTCCGCCGGCCCGGTGACGAACGGCCCCAGCAAGGAGGATGACGTGGCACAGCATGCGACGCAGCTGACACCGGAGGAGGTGCACGAGCTCTGGCTGGCCTTCAAGGCCGACCAGGGGAACGAGGACCTCCGCAACCGCCTCATCGAGCTCTACCTGCCGCTCGTGCGGTACAACGGCGAGCGGATCTGGTCGAGGCTGCCCGACGGCGTCGAGCTCGACGACCTCGTGTCGGCCGGGACGTTCGGCCTCATGGACGCGATCGACGCGTTCGACATGGGACGGGGCGTCAAGTTCGAGACGTACTGCGTGCCCCGCATCCGGGGTGCGATGCTCGACGAGCTGCGGACGATGGACTGGGTGCCACGGCTCGTGCGGAGCAAGGCGAGCAAGCTCAACGAGGCCGTCAAGACGCTCGAGGCGCGGCTGGGCCGACCGCCGGGTGATGGCGAGGTGGCCGAGCACATGGGCCTCTCGCGGGAGGAGTTCGAGAAGCTCCTCGTCGAGGCCAATGCCGTGAGCCTCGTCAGCCTCAACAAGAAGTGGTGCGAGACCGACAGCTCGAAGGACGTCCACGAGATCGACATCCTCGAGGACAAGAAGGGAGAGGATCCGACCCGTCGCATCCAGAAGGCCGACCTCATGCGGCTCGTGACGAAGGGACTCAACCGCAACGAGCGGCTCATCATCATCCTGTACTACTACGAGGAGCTGACGATGAAGGAGATCGGGCTGACGCTCGATCTGTCGGAGAGCCGCGTGAGCCAGATGCACTCGGCGATCGTCGAGCGCCTCCAAAACCAGCTCGGTCGCCGGAAGGTCGACTTCGCCGTCTGACGGGGCGGCCTGGGCAGGCTGGCGAGGTGGCGGTGAGGCGGGGGTCGAAAAAATGATTCAAGCGGCGGACCCGGGACGTCCGAAGAAGAGGAATTGACGACGGCGTTCGTCGGTCAGGTTCGATCGAGAATCGGGTGGTCCGAGTCGATCGGCGCGGCAACACTGGTGGGAGTGGGAGTTTTCCGAGCCGCTTGATGCGGACCGACCGAACGAGCCATCGAACATCGAGCCGGTCCGCCTCGTAGGAGGCACGCTCGGGGGAAGACGGCAGGGAACCGTCGGACGGAACGAACGACAGGGCGGTGACGCCCGCAAGGAGTGCAATCATGAACATCTTCGGTGTCTTCGCGACGCAGGGTTCGCAGGGTGTCGGCACGGTGAAGGGCGTCGAGGCCGCACAGGCTGCCGCCCCCAAGGGCGTCGGCGAAGTGCATGACGCGGTGACGCTGTCGGTCGACGGCGTGCGTGCCGCCGAATCCACCTCAGACGTCCGGTTCGATCGCATCAACGCGATCCGGGCCGCGATCGCCGATGGCTCGTACGACACGCCCGAGAAGCTCGACATCGCCCTCGACCGGCTGCTCGACCGCCTCGGTTGAGCACCCGATCCGGTGACGGGTGACGGCGACGGCATCCTCCGTCCGGCGGTGGTCGGTCGGGCACCGATCACGGTACCCCCAACCGACCCGCCGCCGTGACGGACGTCGGAACGGCCCGCCGGTTCGCGAGCATCGTGTGTTTCCAGACAGGTCGCGGGTCACGACGTAGAATGTCGTGGCAACGCAGGACTGGATGGGGATGACGATGGCCGTCGGCACCGACTTTTCACTGGGCACCGTGCAGGTGTCCCTCTCGCCGCGGGAGCGGTTCGCCGAATTCCTGCAGGCCCGCGGGAAGCGGGTCACACGGCAGCGGCAGACGATCGTCGATCACGTCTCGAGTCGGCACGAGCATTTCGACGCGGAGCAGCTCCTCGAGGAATTGCGACGCACGCCGGCGGGGAGCCGTGCCAGCCGGCCGACGGTCTATCGCACACTCGCCGAGATGGTCGAGGCGGGCCTGCTCCGCAAGATGGTGCTCGACGGCCGGGCCGTCTACGAGCATGACTACGGCTATCCGCAGCACGATCACCTCTACTGCACGGGGTGCCAGAAGCTGATCGAGTTTTCGAGCGACGAGCTCGTCCGCATCCGCGACGCGGTGGCGGCCCAGCACCGCTTCCGAGCCCGCGGCCATCGACTCATCGTGATGGGGCTCTGCATCGACTGCCGGTCGGCGCGCAGCACGTCGCGGCATCAGGACCGCGTCTGAGCCGCGGCGGCCGGCCTCGCCGTCGGCCGTCCGGCGCGGATTCGTCGTCAGACCGTCACGGCGGCCTCGGGTGCCCGGGCGGGACATTCTGCCAGCGCCGCTGCCACGGCACCGCGGACGAACTCCTCGACCTGTGACGCGGCCCGTCCGGCCAGCCCGCGGCCGTCGAGGGCGGCCGCGAGGTCGACCGACCGGAAGAGCGGGTCGGCCTCGAGTCGCTGTACGAGATCGTTGTCGCCACCGTCCCTCATGCGCAGGGTCGCGGCGTGGCTGTGCGAGCGCAGGGCCTCGTGCAGCGCCTGCCGGTCTCCGCCGGCCGTCGTCGCCGCCATGAGAATGCGCTCGCTGGCGAGGAACGGGAGATGCGCCTCGAGGTTGCGGCGGATCGCCCCGGGCACGACCACGAGCCCGCCGGCGATGTTCGCCAGCAGCACGAGCTGGGCGTCGGTGGCGAGGAACGCCTGGGGCAGCACGAGCCGTCGTGGGGCCGAGTCGTCGAGCGTGCGTTCGAGCCACTGGGTCGCCGCCGTCTGCGCGGCGGTCGTCGCGAGTCCCATGACGAAGCGGGCGAGGCCGCACATCCGCTCCGCCCGCATCGGATTCCGTTTGTAGGGCATCGCCGACGAGCCGACCTGCTCCTGCTCGAAGGGCTCCTCGAGCTCACCCCACGCCGCGGCCAGCCGCAGGTCATTGCCCGCCTTGTGCGTCGATTCGGACACCCCGGCGAGCGCCGCCACGACCTGGGAGTCCACCTTGCGGGTGTAGGTCTGCCCCGTGACGTCGTACGACGAGTGGAAGCCGAGCTTGCGGGCCACCAGCTCGTCGAGCCGTCGCACCTTCGCCTCGTCGCCACCGAAGAGCTCGAGGAAGCTGGCCTGGGTGCCGGTGGTGCCCTTCACGCCGCGGGCCCGCAGGAGCTTCCGCCGGTGCGCGACCTCCTCCAGGTCGAGCAGCAGGTCGTGGATCCAGAGCGCGATGCGCTTGCCGATCGTCGTGGGCTGCGCGGGCTGGAGGTGGGTGCGGCCGAGGCAGACGAGATCCTTCGTCTCGAGAGCCCGCACGGCGAGCCGTTCGATCGCGGCCGCCAGCCGCGCCACCACGACGTCGAGCGACTCCCGCATCAGCATCAGATCGACGTTGTCGGTGACGAAGGCGCTCGTGGCCCCGAGGTGGATGATGGGGCGGGCAGAGGGGCAGGCGTCCGCGAACGCATGCAGGTGGGCGAAGACGTCGTGCCGCATGCGGCGCTCGTACTCGGCCGCCTTGGCGAAGTCGATCGGCTCGAGGGCCGCGCGCATCGCGTCGAGCTGGGAGGTCGTGATCGGCAGCCCGAGTTCGGCCTCGGCCTCGGCGAGCGCGAGCCACGCCTGTCGCCAGAGGCGATAGCGGTGGTTGTCGCTCCAGAGGCCGGCCATGGCGGCGGAGGCATACCGAGCCGCCAGCGGGTTGTCCCAGCGCTCGTGCGGATCGGCGGCAGGTCGTGGGTCCACGGGATGCTCCGCGTCGGGATGGTGAAAGAGGGGGGCGATCGAGGGGAGGGATCGTGACGGTCGTCACGATCGGCGGGGCGGCGGGGCATCGCCCCGCCGCGTCATCTTGCAGAAGAGTCGCTCGAGTGCCAGTCGCGACCGCAGACCTCGGGAGGCCTCGCCCTTGAGCGACAGATCGAGGTCGAGCAGCCACAGGGGCAGTTCCCGGGCGCGACGTGGCCCCAGTTGCGACAGCGCCGCGCGGGCCTGGGCGAGCGCCTTGGGCCAGGCCGCCACGCCCGCCTCCCGCAGGGCCTGATCCACGGAGGCGGGACGCCCCGCGGCGGGGGGCAGGGCCATGAGACGCGCCGCGGTGGCGAGCCGGCGGAGCACGGCCGCCGCCTGGGCGGAGATGCCGATGGGGTTTTCGCCCGCCGCGAGGAGTTCGGCGAGCTGCGCGATCGCCGCCGACGCGTCGCCGTTTCCCGCGGCGTCGATCATCCCCCAGGCGGTCCGCTCGAGCGGCGTTCCCGCGCAGGCGTCCACTGCGTCGGGCTGGAGCGGCACGCGACGCTGCTCGGCCGGCGTCGCCGCCGCCAGCCTCGCGAGCGCCTGATCGATCTGTCCCAGGTGGACGCCGAGCCGCTCGACGAGCCGCTCGGCCGTGGCGGCCGCGAGCGTGAGGTCGTGACGCGCCCGCGCCCAGCCGCGCACCCATGCGGCGAGGTCGAAGGCCGATGGCAGCGCGGTCTCGATGAGGAGGCCGTGGCGGGCCACCGCCTTGGCGAGCCGCGTCGTCGCAGGAAAGCTCTTCACGTCGAGAATGACGAGGCCGCGGCCGCCCCGTCGTGGGGCGTCGGCGATCGGCTCGAGGCGGGCGCGATTGGCCGTGACGAAGGCATCGGCCTGGCGCACCACGGCGGCACGGGTGGCGGTCGCGAACATCGGCACGGTCGCCGCCTCGTCGAAGACGTCGCGGGGATCGAACTCGTCGCCGGCGGAGAACTCGCGCCAGGCCCAGGCACGATCAGCCTCGTCCGGGCAGAGCCTGCTCCGCACGAGCGCCAGGATTTCGAGCACGAGGAAGCCGTCGCCGCCGTGGAGCACCACGAGCGACGGCTCACCGAGGGTGAACTCGGTCGGGGCGGCGAGGATGTCGAGGCCTCGGAGGGATGGCATGGGATCGTCGTGCCGGAGGTGGGGCGTGCGGACGACAGGATATCGCCGCGCACGCGCTCCGGGCGGGATCGACGTGCGGCTCAGTGGAAGTCGCGTGACATCCGCGGCAACGAGGCGAGTCCGGGACGGGGTGTGGAGGCCTCGAGCGCGTCGGCCTCGTGTCGAGCGGCGGATGCCGCCTCGAGGCGGGTCGCCAGCAGGTGCACGACGGCGCCGCGCCGCTGGATCCGTCCGTGAACGACGAGCACGGCCGCCCGGCGAGCGGCCGGTGCGGCGTTCGCCCACACGTCGGGTCGCACGACGACGTTGGCGGAGCCCGTCTCATCCTCGATCGTGAGAAAGATCATTCCCTTCGCCGTGGCGGGGCGCTGTCGCGTGAGCACGATGCCGGCCACCTGCACGCGCCGTCCCTCGGCGGCTGCGATCGCCGTGGCGGCGGTCACCACGCCACAGGCGGCGAGTCGTGCGCGTTCGAACTGGACGGGATGCGCCGTGAGCGACAGGCCGTTGGCCCGATAGTCGGCGATCACCTCCTCCTCCGGCGTCATGCCTGGCAGGAAGGATGCGTCCGCGCCGTCGTCGAGCGGATCGAACAGCGGGCGACTGCCTGGCCGTTCACGACAGCCGAGCGCTTCCCACACCGCCCGTCGTCGATCGAGGCCGAGCGACCCCAGCGCCCCGGCACGCGCCAGATGCATCAGTTCGTCCCGATCGAGTCCGGCACGCTGAACGAGGTCCCACGACCGCCGAAAGGCACCGTCCCGACGGGCCGCCTCGATCCGCATGCCGGCGGCCTCGCCGAGGCCGTGCACCTGCTCCAGCCCCAGTCGGATCGCGGGCCCCGGAAGGGCGTGATGGGACCCCGATGCCCCCCCCGTCGCCGCGTTTCCAGGGAGTCCGCCAACGGAATCCACTTCACTCCGGCGAGCGCTGCCCGTCTTTCGACTCGAAGCCACGTGCTCGAGCGTCGCATGCCACCGGCTGGCATTGACGTCCACCGGCAGCACTTTCACGCCATGCGCCCGGGCGTCGCGCACGAGCTGGGCCGGCGCGTAGAACCCCATCGGCTGGCTGCCGAGCAGGGCGGCCGTGAAGGCGGCCGGATGGTGGCATTTGAGCCATGCCGAGACGTAGACCAGCAGCGCGAAGCTCGCCGCATGCGATTCGGGAAAGCCGTACTCGCCGAAGCCGCGGATCTGCGCGAAGACCTGCTCGGCGAACTCGCGTGCCAGCCCGCGGGCGAGCATGCCGTCGACGAGCTTCCTGTGAAACTCGTCGATCACGCCCGGTCGCCGCCAGGCCCCCATCGCCCGCCGCAATTGATCGGCCTCGCCCGGCGTGAAGCCGGCCGCCACCACCGCCAGCCGCATCGCCTGCTCCTGGAAGAGCGGCACACCGAGCGTCTTCTCGAGCACCTCCCGGATGGCGTCGTTGGGGTATGTCACCGGCTCCTCG
Organism: uncultured Planctomycetaceae bacterium; assembly: GCA_903917235.1. Classification (GTDB taxonomy): domain Bacteria; phylum Planctomycetota; class Planctomycetia; order Pirellulales; family UBA1268; genus QWPN01. Next base: position 7,971 of record CAIWZS010000272.1, read on the forward strand.
CCGGCCCGCCGTCGCAGGTAGGGATGCACCATGTCGCCCTGGATCGGCCCGGGACGCACGATGGCCACCTCGATGACGAGGTCGTAGAAGCAGCGCGGCTTCAGTCGCGGCAGCATGCTCATCTGGGCGCGGCTCTCGATCTGGAACACGCCCACCGTGTCGGCCCGCGAGACCATCTCGTAGACGGCGGGATCCTCCGCGGGCA
>CAIWZS010000273.1 GCA_903917235.1 uncultured Planctomycetaceae bacterium
GAGTCGGCATAGAACGCGGCGTTGAGTCGCGGGCCGGGCTGGAAGGTCATGGCGGGCAGCCTACCAAAGCGAGGGGACAACCTTGGTCCCGGCGGGGCTATGCCGCGGAATGCCGTGCGACAGGCTTGACGTGAGAGTGTACGGGCGTATACTTTGTGCCGGCGAAAGGAAAACCAGCTACGCTCAGGGCGTGCCAATGACCACGCTTCAGGAAATCATCGATGCGGCGCGGACGCTCAGCCCGACTGACCGGCTGCGGCTTGTTGACGCCGTGTGGGATGACGAGCACCCCGAGAACTGGCCCGCCCTCACCCCCGAATGGCTCGCTGAAGTTCAGCGGCGCTCGGCGGAGTATGACGCGGGTCGCATGAAGGCCTTCCCATGGGAGGATGTTCAGGCCCGTGTCCGGCGAAAGGCCGGACTCGATGGCTAAACTCATCGTCGGCGAGGCGGCCGAGGCCGAATACGCCGCAGCTGTTGAGTGGTATGCAGCACGAAGCCTCGCTGCAGCCGACGGCTTCATTGTGTCCGAGCCTCGGGCCTCCGTCCGCTCTCGGTCTGACATCCGGCTGATCGCCGCCCGCCAACCGACTGGGGCGGGCTAGTCCAGGTCCATGACGACCGCGACGTCTTCCAGTCATCGCCTGACGAGCTGCCCGCGATCGATATCCACAGCCTCTGACCGCGGCCGGACGCGAGGTCACGACAAAGCCCCGAGGCCGCCGGACTCGGAGAGACTCCGCGCCGACGCAAGAAAAACGCCACTTCCGGGGGCAATGGCGGCCGATCCAGTGAGCCGCTTTCCGGGCCGAGATAGAGCCGGGAGGCGGGAGCGAGCCGCTCATCCGTCAGGCGACGCTCGCGGAAGCGCCATTGACCGGACTATCCTTCCGCTCGACAGCCCAGCTTGCCGCCTGCGGCGGGCGGGCTGTACCATTTCTCAATCGTATGAATCCTTCTGCCGCCTCCCCGCGGAGAGATCGCCATGGCCAAGAAAGTCGTCGCTCACGCCAAGCCCAAGCCCAAGCCCGCGCCCGCGGCCAAGGCCAAGTCTGGGATGATCGGGAAGGTGCCGCCGAAAAGGCAAGGGCTGCGATGATCGGGAAGGTGCCGCCGAAGAAGCCGACGGGGCGCACCGTCATCGGCTGACCTGCCGGGCCGAAACGCCGCGAAGAGCTCTCTGGTGTCGCCCATCGGCACGATCTCGTCGTGGGACGCTGCGACGATCAGCGTCGGGCAGCCGACACGGGCTGCATACCGCCACGACTCATACGGGTCGCGAAGCAGCAGCCGCATCGGCAGGAACGGCGCCACCCGCTGGGCGATCGCGCGGATGCTCTCGAAGGACGTGATGAGCACGAGCCGCGTGACGGGCTCCTCCTCGGCAAGCTCAATGACAAGGCTGCCCCCGAGGCTTCAGCCGACGGCCATCACGTCGGCATGTTGGTCGCGGGGCATTTGGAAGACCGCCCTCGCATCGTTTCGTAGATTGGCTTCTGTGAGCCGTCCGGTGCTGCCGCTGTAGCCTCGGTAGTGCAGTGCATAGATGGCCCGGTCAGGGAAAGGCGGCCGCCAACTCCGGCACCGTGTAGGCCACGTCCTCGGCGTTGCCCCCGAAAGTAGACGAGGGCCTTCGGGCCGTCGAGCGGCCGGGTGGTGATCCGCAGTCGGGCGCCGGGCACCTGGAGCGGGCTCGCGGCGTCGTGCTGCGCCGTCGCCGGTGTGGGCATATAGATGAACGACCGCTGGAATATGAAGAAGAACAGGCAGAGACCCGCGAATACGCATACGGCGATCGAGAGGATGCGCCATACCATGCGTCGGTAGCTCATCTGTGCGGCCCGGGACACTGCGTCTGCTCGGAACGGAGCCTCGGTCAGCAGCCTTGTTCGGTCAGGATTCGAATCACTTCCGCATGATTACCCTTCTTCGCAAGGGACGTGCACGAGTCGATGTAGCCCTGCGCTGGGTCTACATTCCGCATGAGTTCCTTCCACGCGGCCAGTTCGTCGGCGGGCACGTCCAGCCCGTCCAAGGACGTGTCGACGGTTTTTTTGAGGAGGGCCTTGCCCTCGCGTGTGAGATAGTCCACGACCGATGGATCCGGTCCTCGGGTCGCGGCCTCGGCGAGTTCCAGTGGTGTTTTGTTGTGGAGGGCGTCGCGCAGGGACGGGTCAGCGCCGTGTTCGAGCAACAGCCGCACCGTCTCAGGGCGTCCTAGGCTGGCCGCGACCATCAGCGGCGTGTCCAAGGAATCGATGTCGGTCCTGCGATTGACGTCCGCACCGGCGTCGATCAGGAGTCGACACGCCGCGGCGTTTCCGCGGGCGGCCGCCATGTGCAGGGGCGTCCAGCCGTTCATGCCGATCGCATGAATATCGGCTCCCGCACCGATCAAGGCGGCGACGATCGGCGTGGATCGGTCGGTTTCTGCGGAGAGGGAGTCGAGGGCCGTCAGCAGGCACGTGTAGCCGTCGTCAACGGCGACGTTTGGGTCGGCCCCGTGCTCGAGAAGCAGGTGTACCAGTTCCAGTTCGTCGCAGCAGATGGCATTCAGGAGCGGCGTGCGGCCGACGAAGTCCCGCTCGTGGACGTAGGTCTTATCCTGGCGGAGTTTTGCGCGAATCGCGGCAGTGTCGCCCCGTTGCAGAGCGTCATATGTCCAGGTGTTGTCGACGTTACGGGTCATGAAGCGGCGAGCTCCGGTCGCGTGATGTGGGCGGTGTCGGCGACGGACGGCAGGGCGTCACGCAGGCGTTCCGACACAGTAGGCGTCAGGAACCGGCCCGAGGGGTGGCGGGCGGAGAGGTGGTGGCCGACAGCGTGGCGGCAGCTTCAGTGAGCGTGCGGCGTAGGTGGTCGCGATCGGGTCCGAACCCTGAATCCCCAGCCATCGTATCGGTCCGGCGGCGATCTCGTGGCCCTCTTCCGGGGATTGGTCCGGCCGCAATGCTCCGTACCATCCGTCGGTATCTCATCTGGGCGCTCGGGACACGGACATGGATTATGGCTGTCCGACACGTCCGAGGCCTGGGCGAGCGGCAGCTCCTGGCCTGCCCTGGCATCTCTCCTGCCGGGGCCTTGCGGCGGTGCGATTTCGCGGGAAAAACCGCGCCCCATGTGCCCGAAAAAAGTTCCTTAAATCGTACCCTGCACCTGCACGCAAGGGTGGAATGGGGACGCAAGGAGCGCCGGAGACGAAACCACAAAATGCTGTTTTGTCCGAGATTTCCGCACCTTGCGAGATGATGCGTCTCCTTGCGGAAGAGTCCGAAAAGGCTGAATACCCCCGGCAGGGATCGAACCTGCGACCTACGGTTTAGGAAACCGTCGCTCTATCCACTGAGCTACGGGGGCGAGGGGCTGGTGGGCCGTGGTGCTCGGCACGCCGTTCTCCTCTCGCGAGCGTAGCGACGTCGCAAGGCGGGCAGCAACTCGACCCGATTTTGTCGCCCGGATCGACACATTCCCCGTTCGTCACCGGCTGCTTGTCGTACGTCACGGTGGCGATGGATATGATCCTGCGGCGCCGTGATGACTGTGCGGCGGCACGTCGAACCAACGCTTTGTGAAACGCGGCATGGGCGAAGGCATCCCCGTCGAGATCGCCACACTGATCACTGGCCTGGCCGACCCCGCGCGGGCCACGCGGATCGACGCCGCCGAACGGCTGTGCCGCGCTGGTGAGGCAGCTCTTCCTGCCACCGTCGCTCTGGTCAACGCCTGCGGTGATGACGAAGCGGAGGTGCGAGACTGGTCGGTGGCAGCACTCGAAGAGCTCGGCACGCCACCCGCCGGGACGCTGGATGACCTCGAACAGCTGCTTCACGGAGGGCAGCCGCTCGTCGCGTACTGGGCGGCCACGCTCTTGGGGCGATCTGGGCAGGCTGCGGCATCGGCGGTGGACGCATTGACTGCATGCCTCACCGCCGCCACCGACCCCGCTGTCGCCCATCGCGCGGCGTGGGCCCTCGGGAAAATCGGGCCTGCGGCGGCAGCCGCCGTCGCACCGCTCCGGGACGCCGCGGCAGGCGCCGACCCCCGTCTTGCCCGCCTTGCCACCGAGGCGCTTGCCGCGATCGGTGGCTGAGCCCGGGTGTCGTCTGCAGACGACCGGGAGAGGCACCGGCGCGGCGGGGGGGTGCAGTCAAACCGTCCGGGTGCGGGCTTTCCACGGCATGATCGGCTCGCCGGACAGTCGATACGCAGGGCGTGCCCACACCCCGCGTTCACCGTCCATCGCCACCCCCCGGTGCGCCACCCGGCCGCCGCGCGATGCCGCCGCGCGCCGTGCGCTCGCTCCACGCAGCCGCTGGATTCGTCGCGTGGTGCCTCGTGGTCGTCGGCGGCGGTGGGCAGACGACGGCGCAGCAACCCGTCGGGCCACAGCCCAAGCCGTGGGATGCGATCCTCGTCGCGAGCTTCAACATCCAGGTGTTCGGCGAGTCGAAGATGGCGAAGGCGCAGGTGGTCGAGATCCTCGCCCGGATCGTGCGGCGCTTCGACATCGTCTGCATCCAGGAGGTGCGGGCGAAATCGGACGAGATCGTGCCGGCGTTCGTGCGTGCGGTGAACGCCGACGGCAGCCGCTACCAGCATTTCATCGGACCGCGCGAGGGACGCACGACGAGCAAGGAGCAGTACGCCTTTGTCTTCGACTCCGACCGCATCGAGCTCGACCCCTCCTCGCCCACGGTCTTCCCCGACCCCTCGGACCGGCTCCATCGGCCTCCGCTGTGTGCCCGCTTCCGCACGCGTGTCATCCCGGTGCAGATGGCGTTCACCTTCTGGCTCGTCGCGACCCACACCGACCCCGACGAGGTGCCGCAGGAACTCGAGGCCCTCACCGACGTGTTTCTCGGCATGCAGCGGGCACGACCCGATGAGGACGACGTGATCATGCTCGGCGACCTCAATGCCGGGCCGCCGGAGTTCAAGTCGTTCTCGCGGATCCCCGGCATCGGCTGGGCCATCGCGAACACGACGACCAACACGCGCCGCACGAAGACCTACGACAACCTCGTCTTCGCCTGGCCCGCGACGGCTGAATACCGCGGTGTCTCGGGCGTGCTCGATCTGCAGAGCACGTTCGGCATCCCGCTCGAGACGGCACTCGAGGTCTCCGACCACAATCCGGTGTGGGCGGCGTTTCACCCCTGCGAGGTCGCACCCCAGGGGGCGATCGGCCCCGTCGCCGCCCAGCCGCAGCCGCTGCGATGACCGGCGTCACACCCGCGGCAGCTCGTAGCCCTTGCGATAGTCCCGCGTGAAGAGGGCATCGGCGGCCGGATCGCCCGTCCGCTCCGTTCGCGGGTCGACGGTGAGCTCGCGGCCGAGCACGAGCGGCGTGTCGGTGAAGTCGACGCCGTTCTCCTTGAGGTGCTGCTCGAAGCCTTCGAGCGTCGCGACGACATGCGGCTCGCTCGCCGCCAGCGTGGGCCGCGTCCCCAGCGACACCCGCTCACCCAGCATCCAGGAGACGTTGCCAAGATGCGCCAGCGCGCTCGAGTAGTGCCCGTCCTCGACGTCGAGATGGAGATCGGCGTAGTTGCGGCTGCGGACGGCCGCCGCGAAGTTCTCGAAATGGAGCTTGTCGCTGCCCCCCGACCACTTGCCGAGCTCGTTGCCGTCGTAGTCGAACGCCACGCCCGAGGCATAACTCGGCGTGACGAGGTACCCCTTCGTGCCCCAGTAGATGTTCGCCACGCCCAGCGGGCCCGCCTTGCGGCCGATGGTCGGGGGCGTCTTGATCTCGAGGCCGCGCACCTCCGAGATCAAGAGCGCGTCGTCCCACTGGAAGATCGTCAGCTGGCTGTTGGCCATGTCGCCGTTATCGACGTAGCCGAGCCGCCCGCCCATGCTCACCACCCGCTTGGGCAGCTCGTTCTTGCCGAGCGCCCACCGCGCCTTGTCGAGCTCGTGGGGGTTCTGGTTCCCGAGGTCGCCGTTGCCGGTGAGCCGGTTCCAGTGCCAGTCGTAATGGAGCCGCTGCCGCACCGGCACGATCGCCGGCGCCGGCCCTGCCCAGAGGTCGAAGTCGAGGCCGGCCGGAATCGGCGCCGGGGCGTTCACCCAGCCGATGCTCTGCCGCCGCTTGTAGCAGAGGGCGTGGGCCACCTTCATCTCGCCGATGCCACCGCCGTGGATGAACGCGATCGACTCGCGCATCCCCGTCATGCTCCGGCTCTGCGCGCCCATCTGGCAGATGCGGCCGAGCTTCCGGGCCCACTTCGTCATCTCCCGTCCCTCGTCGACGGTGAAGCTGCACGGCTTCTCGACGTAGACGTCCTTGCC